>CALUJT010000158.1 GCA_944321005.1 uncultured Atopobiaceae bacterium
CAGGAGCTCCTGCACGCTCCTGAGGTCGGCGCCGCCGCCGAGAAGCTCGGTCGCGAAGGTGTGGCGCATGGCGTGGGGGGTGAGCGCCGGGTCGAGCCCGGCCTCCGCCACGTGGCGCTCGAAGCGCGCGCGCAGGGCGTCCGCGCTCATGGGGTTGCCCCGGACGGAGAGGAACAGCGCGTCCGTGGGCGCCTTGGACCGCGCCGCGAGAAGCGGCCTCCCCTCCCCGAGGTAGCGCGCGACCCAGTCGAGCGCGGTCTCGTAGACGGGCACGAGGCGCTCCTTGGAGCCCTTGCCGAAGAGCCGCGCCTGCCCCTGGGCGAGGTCGACGTCGGGGACGCGGAGCCCGGCGACCTCCGAGACGCGCGCGCCGGTGGCGTAGAGCAGCTCGAGGAAGGCCCGGTCCCTGAGGCCCGCGGGGTCGGGCCCGTCGCAGGTGGCGAGAAGGGCGCGGGCGTCGGCGTCCGTCATGGTGCGCGGGAGCGTGCGCGCGAGCTTGGGGCTCGCGACCGAGGCGGCCGCGCCGGCGGGGCAGCCGCCCTCGCGCTCGAGCCACCGGTAGAACCCGCGCAGGGCGGAGAGGTGCCTGTTGACCGTTCGCGCCGAGCAGCCGGCGCGCGCGAGCTCGGCGAGGTAGGACCTGAGCTCGCAATGCGAGACCGAGAGCGGGCGCACCCCCTCGCGCCGGCACCACGAGACGTAGGCGAGAAGGTCCGTGCGGTAGGCGCGCACCGTGTTTCCCGAGAGGCCGCGCACCCCCGCCAGGTGGTCGCAGAAGCTCCCCACGAGCGCCTCGAGGCGGTCGGCCTCGGCCCGTCGGGCGCGCGCCTCGGGGGTGAGGCCCCCGCCCTCGCTCACGCCCGCTCCCCCGGGGCGGAGCCCGCGAGGCCGAGGTCCTCCCTTGAGGCGAGGTAGGCGTCGAGGTCCGCGCGCGCGCGAGCGACCATGGCCGCGCGGCGCTCGGCCTTGTTCCTTATGTGCTCCTCGAGCGGCGGGAAGAGGCCGAAGTTGACGTGCATGGGCTGGTAGCCCGTCGTAGCCGGGTCGGTGGCGTAGGCCACGAGGGACCCCAGCGCCCCGGTGGCGGGGAGCGAAACGGCGGGGGCGCCGAGGAGGTCCGCGTAGGTGTTGAGCGCGGCGAGAAGCCCGGAGGCGATGGCCTCGACGTAGCCCTCGGTGCCGGTGATCTGCCCGGCGAGGCGCGCCTGGGTGCCGGGTATCTTGAAGGTGCGGTCGAGGGCGCGCGGGGCGTCCACGAAGGAGTTGCGGTGCATGACGCCGTAGCGGAGGAACTCGGCCCCCTCGAGGCCCGGGATCATGCGGAAGACGCGGCGCTGCTCGGGCCAGGTGAGGTTCGTCTGGAAGCCCACGAGGTTGTAGGCCGAGCGCGCCGAGGTCTCCGCGCGGAGCTGCACCGCCGCCCAGGGGCGCCTCCCGGTGCGCGGGTCCGTGAGGCCCACCGGCTTGAGGGCGCCAAAGCGCAGCGAGTCGCGGCCGGTGCGCGCCACCTCCTCGACGGGCTGGCAGGCGCAGAAGAGGTCCGCCTGCTCGAAGTCTCGCGCTATGACCCGCTCCGCGGAGAGCAGGGCGTCCATGAAGGCCTCGTACTCCTCGCGCGTCATGGGGCAGTTGAGATAGTCGCCGGAGCCGGCCTTGCCGTAGCGCGACTGCTCGAAGACGACGGAGCGGTCGACGCTCTCCGCGGACACGATGGGCGCCGCCGCGTCGAAGAAGCTCATCCTCTCCCCGCCCACCGCGGAGGAGACCGCCCCGAAGAGCGCGTCGGAGCAGAGCGGGCCCGCGGCGACGACGCAGGGCCCCTCGGGAATGCCCGTGACCTCCTCGCGCCTGACCTCGATGAGCGGGCTCTCCTCTATGAGCTCGGTCACCCTCGAGGAGAAGGCGTCGCGGTCGACCGCGAGCGCGCCGCCGGCGGGGACGGCGCACGCACGCGCCACGGGAAGAAGGGCGCAGCCCAGCGCGTCGAGCTCGCGCTTGAGCAGCCCGGCCGCGCTGTCCTCCTTGGTGGACTTGAGCGAGTTGGAGCACACGAGCTCGGCGAAGCGGTCCGTGTGGTGCGCCGGGGAGGCGTGCCGCGGCCTCTGCTCGAAGAGGCGGACGCTTACCCCCCTCCTGGCGAGCTGGAGGGCGCACTCGCTCCCGGCGAGACCGGCGCCCACGACGCTAACTACTCTGTCCATGCCTTCCCTCCCGTCGCCCGCGAGCGGGCCCTGTGGTCGCGGACCCCCTATTCTGCTCCAAAAGGAACGCCTCCGTGGGCGAGTATCGCCCGTCCGGCAGCCGCTCCACGATTCCTCTCGCTTCGTAGTCGGTGAGCGTGCGGAGCACCGTGACCACGTCCTCCCCCAGCCTTACGGAGAGCTCGTCCGGCCGCGCGGGCGAGGCGAGGAGCGCGGACACCACGGGGCCCGCCCCCCTGTTGGGCGCCTCCCCGGCGAGCGGCGCGTGGCCGAAGTCGAGCGAGAGGGCGACCACGAGGGTCTGCTCGTCGGGGATCACCGCGGCGCCCTCGGCCAGGAGGCGGTTCGTCCCCGCAGAGTTGGGCGAGAAGATCGAGCCGGGGACGGCGTAGACCGTCCGCCCGAGGTCCGCGGCCGCCTCGGCCGTCGACATGGTGCCCGAGCGCACGCCGGCCTCGGTCACCACCAGCACCCGCGCGAGGGCCGCGATGAGGGCGTTTCTCTTGGGGAACGCCCAGCGCCTGGGGCCCGCGCCCCAGCGCTCCGCGGAGATTACGGCGCCCCCGCGCTCGACCGCCCCGTGAAAGACGTCGAGCGAGGTGGAGGGGTAGACGACGTCCGCCCCGCAGCCGGAGACGACCACGGTGCGCCCGCCCGCGCCGAGCGCCGCGGCGCCCGCCGCGTGGTCGCAGCCCATCGCGCCGCCGGACACCACGGTCACGCCGCAGCCCGCCGCGGTGCGCGCCGCCATCTCCGCTATGGCGAGCCCGTAGGGCGTCGCCCTCCTGGCCCCCACCACGGCCAGGCAGGGGGTCGAGAGCACCTCCACGCTCCCCAGCCCGAAGATCCGCTCGGGCGGTCGTGCGAGGTCCTCCAGGCCCTCGGGCCACCCGCGCTCGCCGCGGGCGAGCTCCCATCCACGGTCTTCCACGTCGGCCCCCTAGCCCGTCAGGCGCGAGCGAAAGCCGAGGGCCTCAACGAGGTCGTCCTCGGCCACCCTCTCGCGCTCGCCCATGTCTGCGATCGTCCTCGCCACCCGCGAGACCCGCGCGATGGCCCTCCCGCCGAGGGCGAGCCTCTCGGAGAGGGACTCGAAGGTGGCGCGGGCCGCGTCGTCCAGGTTCGCGGCAGCCACGGGGTCGCCCCGCGCGTCTCCCGAGCGGGCCTCGCGCCAGGACCTGAACTCCCGCGCGGCGAGGACCGCCTGCGCCATCTCCTCGGACCCGAGACCGCGCTGCCCCCTTATGACCTTGCTCGACGCGGGGCGGGAGACGTTCACCACCACGTCGATCCTGTCCATGAGCGGGCCCCCTATCTTTGCCTGGTACGCCGCGACCTTCGCGGGAGGGCACGAGCACTCGTGCGAAGGGTCGCCGAGGTACCCGCAGGGGCAGGGGTTGGCCGCGGCCACGAGCTGGAAGTCGCAGGGAAAGACGTAGGCGCCGTCGACGCGCACGATGCGCACCGAGCGGTCCTCCATGGGCTGCCTCAGCGCCTGGAGGGCGGAGCTCGAGAACTCGGGGAGCTCGTCCAGGAAGAGGACGCCCTCGTGCGCGAGCGATATCTCGCCGGGCAGGACGGGGCGTCCCCCGCCCACGAGCCCGCCCACGGAGATGCTGTGGTGAGGCGCGCGGAAGGGGCGCTCACCCCGGGCGAGGTCGTCTATCGGCAGGCCCGCGACGGAGTGAAGCAGCATCGCCCGAGCGCGCTCCTCCTCGTCGAGGGGCGGCAGTATCGTGGGGAGGCGCCGCGCGAGCATGGTCTTGCCGGATCCGGGCGGCCCCACCATGAGCACGCCGTGGCGCCCGGCGGCGGCTATCGTCATGGCCCTCTTGGCGAGCTCCTGGTCCGCCACCTCGGAGAAGTCCAGCTCGGGCGCCCGCGCGCAGGACGCCCCGACCGTGCCCCCGCCCAGCGGGAGGAGACCGTCCGTGCCGCCCCTGAGCTGCGCGAGGCTCCAGAGGCCGCGCGCGTCCCCCGTCCAGCCCCCGGCGAGCGGGCTTCCAGCGGAGGTGACGAGGGAGAGCCCGAGCTCCCGTGCCAGCATGGCGTAGGCCATGTCCCCGCGCACGGGGCAGACAGAGCCGTCGAGCGCGAGCTCCCCCACGAGAAGGCACCCGTCCGCCACGCGCGGGGGCAGCTGCCGCGTGGCCACCAGTATCGCCACCGCGATGGGCAGGTCAAAGCCGGTGCCCGACTTCCTCCTCTCGCTCGGGGCGAGGTTCACCGTGACGTGGAGACGGGGGATCTCGAAGCCCGCGGACTTGATGGCGCACCTCACCCGCGAGCGCGCCTCGAGGACCGCGGAGTCGGGCATGCCCACGATGTCCAGGCGCGGTATGCCCCCCGAGACGCTCACCTCCACCCACACCGGCTCGGCATCGACCCCGCGCAGGTTGGCGGTCTGGACGGCGCCGCCCTCGACGCCCATCAGTCTTCCCACCCAAAGGCCCCGCGGAGGTGGCGGAGCCGCGCCTGGGACTCCCCCACCACGTTGAGGGCGATGACGTCAAATCGTATGGAGTCCACGTCGGGGTGCTCCACGATGTAGGCGAGGGCGAGGTTGCGGTAGCGGCGGCGCTTCTTCCCGTCGACGGAGAGCTCCGGCATCTCGTCCTCGCGCCCGCCCAGCGCAAGGCGCGTCTTGACCTCGACGAGCACCACCGTCTCGTCGTCGCCGGGCTCCTGGGCGACGATGTCCACCTCCCCGAAGCGGCACCGCCAGTTTCTGGCGAGGATGTACCAGTCGTTTCGCTCGAGGAAACCCGCCGCCATGTCCTCGCCCTTGGTGCCGAGCTCGCGGGGCGTGAGCTCGCTCACCGCCTTCCTCGCCGGCGCGCCCTCCCTCGCCTCGGGGACGGGGCCCTCGGCACCCGGCTCGCCCCGGCCCGGCTCGGGCTCGGTCCCCTCGCGAATCTCCTCACGGGCCCTCTCGCTTCCCTCAAGCATGCCGCGCCTCCTCGTCTCGACCGTCCATACGACGGGTCAAGCGTGACAGACGGCGCTTCCACGAATCTGACCCCGAGCGTGCGCGCGTCAGCCGCCCAGCTTGCGGACGAAGCGCGCAGAGACGGGGCGGGACAGCTCGCGGCGACGGATTGGTTGGAAGGCTCGTGCGAGGGGCTTTGGCCCCCGATCAAAAGAGCGAGGGCGTCTCGAGAAAGTTTCCACAG
>CALUJT010000159.1 GCA_944321005.1 uncultured Atopobiaceae bacterium
CTCGCGCTCGCCCGCTCCGAGGTCGCCTTCGCGCGGGTCGCCCCCCTTGCGGAGCCGCTGCTCGAGCTCGCTCGGCGCGTGGACGCCCGCTACGCCGAGGTCAAGCGCGCTGAGGGCTGCCTCGACAACGACGACCTCGTGCGCCTCGCCCTTCTCGCCGTGCGCGACCACGAGGAGGTGCGCCGCGCCTACGCCGGGCGCTTCCGCCTGGTGATGGTCGACGAGTTCCAGGACACCGACGAGACGCAGCTCGAGCTCATCGGCATCCTCTCGGGCGACGGGGCGCGCCACCTCTGCACGGTGGGCGACGCCCAGCAGTCCATCTACCGCTTCCGCGGCGCGGACGTGGGGGTGTTCCGCGGCAGGGGGGAGAGCGTGCCCGGGCGCGGGACCGTCCGGTTGGACACCAACTACCGCAGCCACGCGGACGTGCTCGCCCTGGTGGAGCGCGTGTGCACGGGGGGCGGCGCGCCGGGCGCGCACGGCACGATGCCCGAGTTCATGCACCTCGACGCCAACCCGGGCAGGAGGGACGCGTACCGCGCCCGCTCGCTGCCGCGCGTGGACGTGGAGGTGTGCGCCGGCCCCGGGACGTCCGGATTCGCCACGCGCCACCAGACGTCGACGATGGCGGCGCAGGTGGCGGACGCCCTCGCGCGCTACCGCGACGCAGGGGAGCGCCCGGGCGACATGGCGCTGCTCCTGGGCGTGACCACCCATGCCGACGCCTACATCGACGCCATCCGCGCCCGGGGAATGGAGTGCGTGGTCACCGGCGGCTCCACCTTCACGTCGACGGACGAGGTGAGGGTGGTGCGGGCGCTGCTGCACGCGCTCGCCAACCCGGCCGACACCCAGTCGGGGCTCTTCCCGCTGCTCTCGAGCGAGATGTTCGGCCTCGACGCCAACGACTTCTGCGAGCTCGGCACGCGCGCGCAGGACAAGCTCGACGCGCCCACCAAGCGCGGTATCGACCGGGGCCTCTCCGACATGACCTTCTATCGGGACCACGAGCCCTCCGCGCGCCTCCGTCGCGCCCACGAGGTGCTCTCGCGCGCCCTCGAGGACGTGCGCGACCGCCCCGTGGCGGACGTGTGCGAGGACGTGGTGCGCGACTCGGGCTGGCTGGCCCGGCTGGAGTCCGGCGGCCCGGAGGGCCTCGCCCGCGCCGCCAACGTGCTCGCCGCCGTGCGCTACGTGCGCGACCTCACCTCCGAGCTGGGGCTGGGCGCCGCCCGCGCCGCCACCGAGTTCGACCTCTGGCTCGAGGCGGCGAAGGTGCCCCCCGCCTCCCTGGCGGGCGCCGAGGAGGAGGGCGGCGGCACGGTGCGCGTCATGACGGTCCACGCCTCCAAGGGGCTCGAGTTCCCGGTCTGCGCGGTTGCCGAGTGCTGGGGCAACCCGCGCTCGGACGCGCAGGTGGCGTGCGGCCGCGCGGGGGCGGGAAAGACGTTCGTGCTCAGGCCCGCTGACGCGGACTCCAGGGCGCTCGCGGCGATAGACCCCGAGGAGCTCGAGGCGAGCGCCGACCTCTCCGCCGCCCTGCCGCTCTGTGCGCGCTACCTCGCCCTGCGCGCGCGCAACGACGAGGCCGAGGCGCGCGAGCGGGCGCGCCTGCTCTACGTGGCGCTCACGCGCGCCCGCGAGGCGCTCGTGGTTGGCGTGGGCGCGGCGTCGGGCAAGGGGGGCGTCTCCTCGGCCCTCGCCGCCTCGACGCTCGAGGCGCTCTCGGGCGGGGAGTGGGTCCCGGAGCCCGGCGAGCGCGCGGTGGACTACGGGGGCTCCGCGCCCGCCCGCCTGCGCTGCGTGACGGTCGCCTGGGAGGGCAAGGGCCCGGAGCGCCGCGCCGTCGCGTGCTCGGCGGGGACGCTGCCCGGGTTCGACGGCCCGCTCCCGGACGATCCGGCCCTGGTCACGCGCTGGGGCGCTGCGGGCGCCGAGGAGGGCCGCGAGCAGGACGCCCCCGCGCCCTTCGAGCTCTACGAGACCGACGGGCGCGCCCGCCCGGTGGCCCCGACGACGTGGCGCGCCCGCGAGGGCGTGTTCAGCTACTCGAGCGTGCACGCCGCCCTCGGCGACGAGGGCCCGCGCCCTCCCGCACCCTCCCGCGAGCGGCGGGAGGCGGAGGCGGCGGGCGCCCCCTCGACCGACGACGCCGACCGCGCCACCAACCTGGGGTCGGCATTCCACGAGCTCGCGCAGGCCATGGTCGAGCGAGGGGGGCCGGTGGGGGAGCCCCGCGTCGCCGCACAGGTGAGGCGCTGGAACCTCTCCGCCCGTGCCGAGGCGTGTCTACGCGCGGCACTCGGGCGCTGGGAGGGGTCGGCCGTGCGCGCCGAGGCCCTCTCCTGGCCGCAGGTCCGCGCGGAGGTCCCCTTCTTCCGGCGCGTGGACTCCCCCCACGGCGACTACCTCGAGGGCGCCATCGACCTGCTCTGCACGGACGGCTCCCGCCGCCGCGCGCTCGTGGTGGACTACAAGACGGGCGACGCCGGGCTCTCCCCGGAGGAGGTGCGCGAGCGCCACGCCATGCAGGCGGAGTTCTACGCGGGCGTCCTTCTCGCCGAGGGGTTCGAGCGCGTGGACGCCGCCTTCGTCTGCGTGGAGCGCGAGGACCCGGACGCCCCGGGGGAGCCCCTCGTCGCCCGCTACGCATTCGGCGCGTAGGGGCGGCGGTCCGCCGGTCCTGGGCGCTGCCGGACGTTCTGGCAGACGAAAGCGTCCGCCCGCGCCCAAGACCGGATGAGCCGAGAAGGTCCTGGGTGCTGCCGGACGTTCTTCTCGCCAGAACCGTCCGCCCGCGCCCAGGACCGTCCGGCAGCACCCGAGGCCCGAGGGCTCTCCGCCCCGGGCGATGGAGAAAATCTGCACCCGCGACCTGCGAAAACAAAATGAAGCGCAGGTCAGAGCCACATGTTCGCCCACCACGGCCCGGAGCCCAAACGGCTATTCTAGAGGGACACTTACGCCAGACGGACACCAAGCTGACGGGAATAGCACATGGCCTTCGTGCACCTCCACAACCACTCGGACTTCTCGATCCTCGATGCCGCCACGCGCGTCTCCGACATGGTCAAGCGCGCCGTGGACCTCGAGATGCCGGCGCTCGCCCTCACGGACCACGGCTACATGTTCGGCATCCCGGACTTCGACATGGAGTGCCGCAGGTACAACGACGCCCAGAAGGACATGGGCCAGTGGCGCCACGACGTGGAGTGCTTCCAGAAGGGCTGGGAGCTCGAGGAGCCTGAGCCGGACGCCGAGGACGCCGGGCCGCACGACCGCGTGCACGCGCAGTGGGCCGCGGACGTCAAGATCTGGAACGAGACCCATGACCTCGAGGCCGTGCGTGCCAACCGCCCGTCGCTGCTCATCAAGCCCATCTTCGGCTGCGAGGCGTACTTCATCACGGACGACTGCATCGAGAAGGGCACGCGGCAGCATCGCTACCACCTGATCCTCCTGGCGAAGAACGAGACCGGCTACGTCAACCTCATGAAGATGATGAGCGAGGCCGCCTCGGGCGAGATGTTCTACTACTACCCGCGCACCACGCTCGACATGCTGCGCCGCTACCACGAGGGCATCATCTGCACCTCGGCCTGCGTCTCCGGCATCATCCCGCGCATGTACTTCCAGGGTCGCCCTGACGAGGCCAAGCGCTGGGCGCTCACGTACCAGGAGATCTTTGGCGAGGACTTCTACCTCGAGGTCCAGGACCACGGCCTCGCGGACGAGGCCTGGGGCGGCTTCACGGACCGCACGCTCTCCGAGCAGATCGTGCGGCTGGGCCAGGAGCTGGGCATCAAGGTCATCGCCACCAACGACAACCACTACCTCACGCGCGACGACGCCCCCACGCAGGACGTGCTCAGCTGCATCGGCACGGCCTCCAAGGTGGACGACGTCAACCGCAAGCGCATGACGGGCACCGAGTTCTACATCAAGAGCGAGGCCGAGATGCGCGAGCTCTTCTCGTGGTGCCCGGAGGTCGTGGACAACACCCTCGAGGTCGCGGACAAGTGCTCCTACGAGCTGGACTGGACGCACATGTACCTGCCCAAGTTCCCGGACCTCGAGCCCGGGGAGACCTCGGAGGAGCGCTTCCGCAAGGAGTGCGAGACCGGCCTCGCCCGGCGCTACGGCGAGGACTGGCGGTCACTCACCATCGGCGGCGAGAACGTTCGCGAGCGCTTTGAGTACGAGTACAAGGTCATCTGCGAGAAGGGCTTCGCGGACTACTTCCTCATCGTCCAGGAGTACGTGCGCTGGGCAAAGAGAAACGGAATCGGCGTGGGCCCCGGCCGAGGCTCTGCCGCCGGCGCCATCGTTGCCTACGCCATGGACATCACCACGTTCGACCCACTCGAGAACGGCCTCATGTTCGAGCGCTTCCTCTCCCCGCAGCGCTCCGAGATGCCCGATATCGACATGGACTTCGACGACGAGCGTCGCCTCGAGGTCGTGGAGCACGTCCGCCAGCTCTACGGCCCCGAGCGCGTCTGCCACGTCATCACCTACTCCACGATCAAGGCCAAGCAGGCCATCAACGACGCCGCGCGCGTGCTGGGCTTTCCGGTGTGGCAGGGCCAGCGGCTCTCCAAGATGCTCAACAACGACCCCAAGCTCACGCTGGACAGCGCCCTGCACAAGAGCGAGAAGCACGCGGACCAGTACTCGCCCGACTTCGAGGACGCCTACAACAACGACGCCGACTCGCGCCGCATCATAGAGGCCGCCCTCTCCATCGAGGGCCTGCACCGCGGCGAGGGCGTCCATGCCTGTGCCGTCCTCATTGCACCCACGCCGGTGAACGACCACGTGCCCACCAAGGTGGACACCAAGGGCGGCGTGGAGATCACGCAGTACGAGGGTCACTCGGTCGCGGACATGGGCCTGCTCAAGATGGACTTCCTGGGCCTTCGGACCCTCACGGTCATCTCCAAGGCCCTCGCCAACATCAAGGCCAACCACGGCGTGGACATCAACGTGGACGAGATTCCCTTTGACGACCCGGAGATCTTCAAGCTCATGCGCGAGGGCCGCACGGCGGGCGTCTTCCAGATCGAGTCCGCGGGCATGACGTCCACGATCAAGAACATGCGCCCCACCGAGTACAAGCAGGTGGTCGCCCTTATCGCCCTCTACCGTCCGGGACCCCTCGGCGCCGGCATGGTCACGAGCTACATCAACCGCATGAACGGGCGCGAGGAGGCCGTCTCCTACGACCCGCGCCTCGACGACATCCTGGGCGAGACCTACGGCACCATGGTCTACCAGGAGCA
>CALUJT010000160.1 GCA_944321005.1 uncultured Atopobiaceae bacterium
CAGACCATCGGAGGGCACCAGGCATGAGCGGACCATACGACGACATCATAGATCTGCCCCACCCCACCTCCCGGAGACATCCCCGTATGCCCATCCGGGACCGGGCCGCCATTTTCAGCCCCTTCGCCGCCCTGAGCGGCCACGGGGCCGCCCTTGCGGAGACCGCCCGGGTGACCCAGCGGCGGGTGGAGCTGGACGAGGACACCAGGGCGGAGCTGGACCGGCGGCAGGCGGTCCTGCTGGCGCACCTGGACGAGCAGCCGGAGATCACCGTCACCTGGTTCCAGCCGGATGAAAAGAAGGAGGGCGGGGCCTACCGCACTGCCGCCGGCCGGCTGAAAAAGCTCAGGGAGCTGGAGCGGGTCCTGGTCCTGGCGGACGGAACGGAGATCCCCCTGAAGGATGTGGTGGCGCTGGAGAGCGACATCTACGCGGAGACCATCTGCGACGGGCGTCACCTCGTCCCCGGCACAGTGCGCCTCTATGTAAAGGCCAAGGGCTGGGACAAGATCTTGGGCATCACGGACTCCATAATGGCGGCCGGCCTGCCCGACGGCAACTACAAGCTCGGCGTCAACGACGTGGTGGTGGAGGACGGCGACGCCAAGCTCGCCACCACGGGCGTGCGCGCCGGCTCCACGCTCACCCAGGCAACGGCGCTGCGCAACTTCATGAAGTTCACGGGCGCCGGGGTGGAGAAGGCTGCCAAACCGCTCTCCGAGAACCCGGCCAGGCTCTTCGGCTGGACCGACCGCGGCCGCGTGGCGGTTGGCTCCCGCGCCGACCTCGTCCTCATGGACGATGCCTATGACGTGGTCCGTACCATCGTGGGCGGGCGCACCGTCTACGAGCGCGCGTAGCCTCTCGGCACCAGACAGCCCCTTTCTCCGAGGCCCCGAGCACCCCCACTCGGGGCCTCCTGCATGGTTTGGCCCTTCGTGCGATGCGCGCCGCGCCCGCCGCGGGGTTTGGCCCTTCGTGCGATGCGATTCTGGACGTTTTGGGCGTTGCGAGCACGTGCTGGACAGCGTTATCCCTGTTGGTTTTCATCCCAGGCAATCGGCGGTCTGGTCCGACGGCTCTTTTTGCATCGCACGAAGCGCCAAACCCCGCGGCGGGCGCGGCGCGCATCGCACGAAGGGCCAAACCATGCACCGTCAGCGAGGGCGTTGACTGATACGTCGGGCTCCTTTGTCATAATCGAAGGAGTCTGGCTCCGTCTGGGGAGGTCGCATTGAGGACCAAGGCCGTCGCTCTTCTTGTCGCAGCGCTCCTTCTGGGCGGGTGCTCGTCCGCGGCGCCCGATTCCGCGGTGAGGGACGCGGAACCCGTGGAGGAGGTCGTCGTGACGGACGCTCCCGCCGAGGACCCTGCGCCCTCTGAGGACGCCCCGGCAGAGGAGCCGGCGCCGCCCGACCCCACTCCCGACGAGCTCTACGCCGCACTTGACATCGTCCAGGACATCCGCCCCGAGCTCGACCATGGGCCCAAGACGGCCGAGCACCAGCGCTACATCGTGCTGCACGACACTGAGGGGGATTCCGGCCCCGAGGACACCGTCGCCTGGTGGGCGGGCAACGGCAACCTCGTTGCCGCCCACTTCGTGGTGGGGAAGGACGGGCACATCGTCCAGTGCGTGCCGCTCGACCGCATCGCGCACCACGCGGGCTACGGAGACACCGGTCACAACGAGCTCTACGGGATAGAGGAGGACGGCCGCGACGACATGCTCGGCACCGTCCCCATTGGCTCGAACTTTGCGGACTACGGGATGAACGCGTGGTCCGTGGGCATAGAGATCGTGCACGTGGGCGGCTCCGGTCCCTATCCGGAGGAGCAGCTCGAGGCGCTCGACGGGCTGATTGCCTATATTGACGCGTATTTTGGCGTGGAGTGTCAGATAATAGACCATAAGGCATGGCGCTCCGGGAACTCGGACACGTCTGCCGAGTTCGCCGAGCACCTCGCCAACTACCAGGACCATCGCACGCACGACTAGGGGGAACCATGTTCTGCAGCAACTGTGGCGCCAAGCTTCCCGACGGGACGAAGTTCTGCACCAACTGCGGTGCCCCCGTCGCCTCCCCGACGCAGGAGCAGGGCGACCAGGCGGCTCCTGACGAGACGGTGGCCATGCCGTCCGCGTCCGCCAATCCCGGGCCCACCCGGGAGTACGTCCCCATTTCCATAGACGAGCCCGCGGTGGCGCCCGAGCCCGCGGCACCGTCCTACGCGTCCTCCCCGGCCTCCCGGAGGCACGGAGGCACCAGCTCGGTCACCATCGTCATGGCAGTCATCGCCGCCGTTGCCGTGATCGCGCTCGTGGTGGTGGTCGCCAATCCCTTCCACATGGGAGGGACCGACGCTGCTTCCCAGCAGCAGGTCGCCGCTGAGGAGGAGCCCGCGGACGATGCGGCCGAGGACGACGTTGCGACCGAGGATGAGTCGAAGGCGGATGACGCCTCCGCCGAGGAGGACGACGCGGATGACGAGGCCTCGGATGACGGGGCTTCCGACGACTCCTCCCGCGGCGGGGACAACAACGTCGTGGTGGTCGTGGGCGACGACAGGCCCAGCCAGCCCACGGGCGGCACCGTCGTGGTCCGCGAGCCCTCGGACAGCTACGTGCTGCCCAACAGCGCCTCGCACTCCTACTCCATCAGCGAGATCTCCCACCTCACGGACTGGGAGCTCTACCTCGCGAGAAATGAGATCTACGCCCGTCACGGTCGCAGGTTCAACAACGACGACCTCCAGCGATACTTCAACGCCCAGTCCTGGTACACGCCCCTGTACTCCCCGGAGGACTTCGACGCGCGCGGCGGCTCCATCCTCAACAGCGTCGAGCAGGAGAACGCGTCGACCATCCTCTCCCTGGAGCAGTCCCGCGGCTCCGCGTACATCTAGGAGGCACGCAAGCACGCCATGCCGAGCTGGAACATCCACACCGCTCACGTGGAGCGGCTCCTTCGCGAGGAGGGCGCTGAGGCGCTGGGCATCCGCGACGTCAACGCCTTTCTCCTGGGCAACCTCGCCCCGGACATCTACGTGGGCTACATGGTCCCGGACACCACGTACCGCATAGACTACAAGCTCACGCACCTCGC
Source organism: uncultured Atopobiaceae bacterium (assembly GCA_944321005.1). Taxonomy (GTDB): domain Bacteria; phylum Actinomycetota; class Coriobacteriia; order Coriobacteriales; family Atopobiaceae; genus Thermophilibacter. Next base: position 3,108 of record CALUJT010000160.1, read on the forward strand.
CCAGCGCGAGCACATACCCCTTCCGCGCCACGACGACTTCTGGGACTTCTACGTGGCGCGTCAGGACCACGTGAGCGACCTCACCCTGGGCGCCTGGGCGCACATGGCCTGCGACCACGTCTACAACGCCCACACCCGCACCTACCTGGCTCGCGTTGGCGTGCAGCCGGGCGAGCGGGCGCGCGTGGGCAAGCAGGGGGACTTCGCGCTCTTTGGGCGCACGCTCGACATCTCCCTCGTGCCGCACGTGGACGGTGCCCTTCTCGAGCAGTGCGCTGAGTTCGGGCCGTACCGCATCCTCGAGCGCGACGTGCGCGCGACGGTTGACGTCGCGGCCCGCATTGTCGAGACGAACCGCGCGGAACACGTGACGGACGAGCCCTCCTACCAGCTGCTCTCCTCCGACTTCTTCGAGGCCGCGCGCCGGGAGGCCCACGAGACCGTCGTCGCCGGCCTCAGGGCATACGCAGCCACGCTCTAGGACGGGGCGGATTGCCGCACTTCTCACACCGTTGCGCCCAACCGCTAACCCAGCAGAAAAATAGGTGAGCGGCGCGCGGCTAGAATGATGGGGGTCTGCAGACGCCGGCGCCCCGCGCCGCAGTGAGAGGAGCTCCCACATGAGCTGGTACGAGCCGTCCTTCGTCTATCAGGTGTATCCGCTGGGCCTCACCGGCGCCCCCTACGAGAACGACGGCGTTCTCGAGCATCGCATCCTGCAGCTCGTCGACAACGGCTGGATCGATCACATGGCAAAGCTCGGCGCCACGTGCCTTTTGCTCAACCCCGTCTTCGAGTCGGACGCGCATGGCTACGATACCCGTGACTACACCAGGGTTGACTGCCGCCTGGGCACCAACGAGGACCTGCGCCGCGTGGTGGACGCGTGCCACGAGGCCGGCATCAAGGTGCTGCTGGACGGCGTGTTCAACCACGTGGGTCGCGGATTCTGGGCGTTTCAGGACGTCCTTGCGCGCCGCGGGGAGAGCCCGTATGCCGGGTGGTTCGAGATTGACTGGAACGGCAACAACCAGTGGAACGACGGTCTCTCGTACAGCTGCTGGGAGGGCGCGCAGAACCTGGTGAAGCTCAACCACTGGAACAACGAGCTCATCGACTACCTCGCCGACGTCATCCGCGGCTGGGTGCGCGAGTTTGACATCGACGGCCTGCGCCTCGACGTCGCCTATTGCCTTGACCAGGGGTTCCTCCGCTTCCTGCGCAGCCTTGCCAACCAGATCGGCGACGAGCGCGGCGAGAAGTTCCCGCTGGTGGGGGAGACCATGTTCGGCGACTACAACCAGTGGATGGGCGAGGACCTCTGCGACTCGGTCACCAACTACGAGGCCTACAAGGGTCTGTGGTCGTCCATGAACTCCGCCAACATGCACGAGATCGCCTACGCGCTGGAGCGCCAGAGCGGTAGCCACCCCTGGGACCTCTACACCGGCAGACACATGCTGGACTTCGTCGACAACCACGACGTGCCGCGCATCGCCACCAAGCTTGACGACAAGAACCAGCTGGTGCCGCTCTACGGCCTGCTCTTCGCCATGTCCGGCGTGCCCGCGGTCTACTACGGCTCCGAGTGGGGCATCGAGGGCGAGCAGCTCCCCGGGGACCACGAGCTGCGCCCCGCGCTGGACGCTCCCGAGTGGGGGGCGCTCACGGACTGGATCGCCGCGATCGCCCGCGCTCGCGAGGACTCGACGGCCCTTGTCTGGGGCGACTACGCGCAGCTCCAGTGCCAGCCGCAGCAGCTGGTGTTCCAGCGCACGTACGGCGGCGGCGAGCACGGGACCTACGAGCGCGTGATCGTGGCCGTCAACGCGAGCGGCGAGCCCGCGACGGTTCACTTCGACGCGCAGTGCGGCCGCGCCGTCGACCTCATCACCGGCGATGAGCACGACTTCGGCGGCGGCTCCGAGCTCAGGCCCTACTCTGCCTACTACTGGCGCTGCGAGCGGTAGGGGGGGCAGTCTCCTCTCGCCGCAAGGGTCACATCGACAGAGAGAGCCCCCTGGGCGTTCCGGAGAGAAGTTCCACAAAGTGCACTTCTCGTAGGAACGCCCAGGGGGCTCAGGCTCTCGGGTGAGAGGGCCCGCCTACTGGACCTGGGCCACCATCGCCATGTTGGTGGAGGTGGTGTAGTCGCCCATGCGCGGCG
>CALUJT010000161.1 GCA_944321005.1 uncultured Atopobiaceae bacterium
GAGGCTGCGAGGCGCCCGACAGGCGCATCTCGGCCTTGAGGCGGGCGAGCTCGTCATCGACGGCGGCGCTGTCCGCGGCACCGGAGTACTTCTCGGCGAGCGTCTCGGCGTCGTCCTCGGGCTCGGAGGAGAGCTCGGCCATGGCGTCGGCGGTGTCGAGCATGCGGTCCGCCTTCTCCTCCATGCGGTTGAACGCCTCGATGGCGCTCTCGGCCTTGTCGGCGCCGGAGGTGTAGCCGGCGACCTTCTCCTGCGTCTTGGCGACGGCCATCTTGGCCTTGATCGTCTCGCGGCGGCTCTTGAGGTCCTCGATGTCGCTCACGAGCTTGTCGTGCATCTGGCGCATCTTGTCGGCGTTGGCCTTGGCGGCGTCGGCCGCCTTCTTGAGCTCGGCACCGGTGGTCTCGAGCTTCTGCTTCTTGGCAAGGAACACGCGGGCGTCGCCCTCGTTGCCGGCCTGGAGCGCCTTCTTGGCGAGGTCCTCCATGCGGGAGACCTCCTCGGCGTTGGCGTCGGCGGCGCGCTTGGTGCGGGCCTCCTCGGCCATGACGCCGGCGGTCTCGCGCTTGACCTCGGCGAGCGACTCCGTGAGGTCCACGAGATACTGGTCGACCATCTTCGCCGGGTCCTCGGCCTTCTCGAGGAGCTCGTTGATGTTGGCCTTCACGATGGTGGTGAAGCGGTCAAGAATTCCCATGTCAAATCCCTTTCTAGTCCTTGTCCTCGTACTTGTCCGCGAGGTCTTCCACGTCCTTGTCCCCGAACTTCTCGAGCGGGGTGTTGAGGATGTCCTCCATCCTCTGCCGCTCCTCGTCCTCCTTGGCCTTTCGGCGCTTGACGACGTAGGCGATGACGCCGCCCACGGCTATGACGAGGATCACTCCTCCAACGACGAGCATGGTCGTCTGCCCGCGCTGCTCGTCCTCGGCCGCGGCCATGATGCGCCCCGCGGTCTCGGAGAAGGCGTCGGAGAAGACCTCCTCGTCGGTGTCGGCGTTGTTGTAGGCGTAGTCGAGCTCGTCGGCGAGGACGTTCACTGCCTCGGAGTCCATGACGGCGGAGGCGGCGGTGCCCACGGTGTAGCCGCAGTTGAACGCGCCATTGCCGTCGTCGCAGAAGACCAGGAGGAAGTGCCCCTCGTCCGTGAAGAGCTCGGGGTAGAGGCGCTCGGCCAGGGCGGTGAGCTCCGTGGTGGAAGTGGACTCGCCGTTGGGCAGGATGTAGACGTAGGGCTGGACGCCCGTCTTCTCGAAGAACTCCTCGAGGCCCCGGGTGAGCCTTCCCGCGTCGTGGATCCAGTCGCCGTCGGCGTCCGTGTAGTAGTCCGTCTTGGTCACCGCGTCAGCGGGGAGCTTCTCGCGGACGGTGCCCGAGCTCTGGGCGCCCGACGTGACGTAGGCGGTGTTGCCGTACGCGGGGCCGCCGCAGGTGCTGAGCGATGTGGAGAGCAGGGCGAAGATGAGCGCCACCACCACGATGGCCATGAGGCCGCCGAGGCAACCGCCGCACCCGCAGCCGCTGCCGCCCGCGTAGCCCGGGCCCGGGGCAACGGGACGGCCAAAGCCGCCAAAGCCGCCGAATCCTCCGAAGAAGGGGACGTGTACGTGCGGGCGTGGAGGGGCGAAGCCACCACCTGGGGGAGGGCCGCCCGCGGGCCTGCCGGCGGGTCTTCCGCCAAAGCCGCCAAAGCCGCCAAAGCCGCCGGAGCGTCCGCCGCTGGGACGCCCGCCGCCCGAGAACCCGCCCGAGCGCCTGCCGCCGCCGGAGAACCCGCCGCTGCGGCCGCCTCCGGAGAAGCCTCCTCCGCCCCCGCCAGATCTGCCCATGTCACGCCCTTCTCGCTTCTTTGCCTGCTGTTAAGTATGCCCGATTTCGGCTTGCTCCGGCGATGCGAGCCCTCCGTGCCTTAACCTCGTTTGACAGATTGCTCAGGTCAAACTGTCAATCCAGCTGACGGCCGGCACGCCGAGAAAGAGCTTCTGCCAGAAAGCGCGACCGTGAAGCCGCGTTTTCTGGCAGAAGCTCTTATTGGGTGATTCCGGGCGATTCGGGTGCGGTGAGGCGCACGTGCTAGACGCCGAGCGCCATCTGGCGCGCGCGGTCCATCAGGACGCCCACGGCCTCGTAGGGCTCCCAGACGTTGGTGACGGAGGAGTCCATGGGGCACTGGCCGGTCTTGGCCCTGTTCTGAATGTGGCGTACGAGCGTGTCGTAGCTCGTGGCGATGCCGGAGGCGAGAAGGACGGCGCGCCCGGTCCAGGACATGACGTGGGAGAAGACGGCCTCGGGCCCGAGCACGGCGTAGAGGAGCGCCGGCGCCTTGCCCACGATCTTGTCGGCGACCGCGAAGCCGCGGAGGCTGCGGCCCTCCTTGATCATCTTGAGGAGGGGCTTCACCCCGCGCTCGTGGCAGACGTGAATCTCGTCTCCGCGCACGGCGACGAGCGTGGCGTCCCTGTTGGCGATCAGCAGGGCTCGGGCGAGGTCGAGGTCGGTGGCATCCATGTCTTCAATCCTCCCAGCCGTCGGGTGAATTTCAGTCAGCGGGTACTCTACCACATCCCCCGAGGGCGGCAACACCGCTCGCCGAAATCGATATCACGCCGCATGTTGACAGTTTGCTCAGGTCAAACTGTCAACATGCGTGCTGAAAGGGTTGACAGTTTGACCTGAGCAAACTGTCAACCCCGTCAACGAGAACGGGGCGCGCCCGGCTTGCCGCCAGACGCTCCCCGCTATGTCGTGTATTGCGGGCGTCCCGAGCGCTAGATGATGACGGGCGTCACAACGTTGTCCTTCTCGTCAAACTCGAGGGGCGCGGGCTCGTCGAGCGCCTCCACGCCGGGGTACTTGCCCGCCCTGACGTCCTCGTAGTACGCGGCGGACAGCATGATCTGCCCGATGTGCAGGCTGTTGGCGATGCGCACCATGCGCACGGGCTTGCCCTCGATGCCGTTGCAGGTGCGGATGCAGAGCTGGATGGCCTCCTTGTCCGTGGCCACGACGCAGGGGATGCACGCGCTCTTGAGGACGGTGGAGGTGAGGCAGTTGGGGTACATGGCCTCGATGTCCATCACGTCGAAGATCTTGGAGGTGATGGCGCTCGCCAGGCCCACGCCCAATGCGTTTCCGTGGGAGATCTCGGAGAGGTTCAGGAACGCGGTGCGCTGGACCTGGATGCCGCCGTGCGCGTACTCGGTGGAGAACGTTCCGGTGATGTTGGGGTCGACGCCGGTGCCGGAGTAGTTCTTGCCGATCTCGTCCACCACGAGGACGTCGCCCTCGCCCACGATGAGGGACGGCATGTTGGCCTTGGCTACCTCCAGGAGCTCGGCCTCGCGCTTGAGGATGTTCTCGGGGAGGATGGCCTCGATCATCGCGGTCTCGTCATAGGCGTTCTCGATGCAGGGGATGGCAAAGAGGATCGGCGCCTTCTCGAGGACCACCTCGGCCATGGTGGGGATGTTCTGTCCGATCTTTCCCATGCCGTCGGAGTGGACGGTCTGCGCGCCCACCTGCTTGCCCAGGCCGACGGTCATCATCTTGCACGGGCCGGACTCGTGCGTGCCGCGGAAGGCGTTGTGCGGCTTCAGGCGGCAGGAGACGATGATGCCGTCGGACTCGTACGCGTTCTTGTCGAGAACAACGCGCTTGCCCAGGCTCGAGGTGCCGAGCTCCACGACCTCCATCGAGCTCTTGATGGGGCAGCCCCTTCGTCGTCCCCGCCATGGGAAGCCACGGCGGGGACGACGAAGGGGCTGGCCCCGCGCCTCTTGACGGCGTCCACCACGGCCCTGGTGATGACGTCGACGTTGCGGATGCCGCGGCTGCCGGCGGTGATGGCGATGCTCATGCCGGGCTTGATCTTCTCGGAGAACTGCGGCTGCGCGATCTGCGCCTCCACGATGCCCGGGATCTCCTCGGCGGAGATGCTCTCGCGCGGGAACGTCTGGCGCGCGTGGAACATCTCGGGAATCTCCACGCCTGCGAGCAGCTTGGATACGGTACCGCCCTTGGTGACCTTCATGGCGGCCTCCTGGTTGTCTGGGTAGCGATAGCCAAATGATACGAGCTCCGTTGTCACCGCCCAATGGTATGCGTGACAAAAGGGGCGGGATTTGACAGTTTGCTCAGGTCAAACTGTCAACATTACACGTATCTATCAGATAACTAGCAACAAACATACCTAAGAAAAAATAAAGCAAAAAGTATATACTAGTGATGAACTCGAGACAGGTCGTAGCGGGGAGGGGATGACGATGGGCGGCAGGAGGAGAGCGACGGCGGAATCCGGGCTGTACCATGTTGTGACGAGGGGAAACGGTCGGCAGATCCTCTTTGAGGATGATCGTGATCGCAGGTTCTTCTTGGAGACCCTTGGCGGGGAGTTGCCCAAGAGGTCGGTGAGCATCATCGCGTGGTGCCTGATGGAGAATCACGTGCACCTGGTTCTTGAGGACTGCTCGGATGGTCTTGAGAGCCTGAGTGAGGCAATGCGCGTCCTCCTGGCAACGTATGCCCGTCGCTTCAACGGTAGAGGCGGGCACGTTGGCCACGTGTTTCAGGCTAGGTTCTCAAGCACACCCATTGAGGATGAGCGTCACTTGTTGGCCACTGTGCGCTACGTGCACCTCAATCCCGAGCGGGCGGGAATATGCTCTGCCGAGAAGTACGAGTGGAGCAGCTACGCAGAGTATGTCGGGTGTCCGGGGATCTGCAGCACGGGTCTTGTGCTCGACCTGGTGGGAGGACGGGAGGGTTTTGTCGAATTCTGCCGCGAGAGCTGCTCGAGCGACCTGCCGGTCGATTATCGCCCTCCCCGAGCTTCCGCGGACGAGCTCCTTATGTTTGCGCGTGGCGTTCTTGCTGATGCGGGGTTTGGATCTCCGGAGAGTGTGAAATCGCTTCCCAAGGGCGAGAGAGATGCGGCGCTGCGAGTCATGAGCGCAGCCGGGATGTCTATCAGGGAGATTGAGCGGATGACCGGAGTTGGGCGAGGGACGGTTTATGGCGTGGTGAGATCCTGACAGCTTTGACTGTTTGACCTGAGCAAATTGTCAACCCTGCCACGAAGAAGGGCCGCCACCCGAGGGTGACGGCCCTGTGCCAAACGAACCTGGCGTCAGCGGCGCGGCGCTACTCGTTGAGAGCGGCGTTCACGGCAACGGCGCAGGCGACGGTCGCACCGACCATGGGGTTGTTGCCCATGCCGATGAGGCCCATCATGTCGACGTG
>CALUJT010000162.1 GCA_944321005.1 uncultured Atopobiaceae bacterium
GGACATATCCGCAATCGTGCTGTTGTCGTCGTAATAGACGACCTTCTGCTTCTTTTTCTTCTTTTTGGACATCAGTCCTCCTGCGGATAGCAGTGGCACGCGACAAAGTGCCCCTCTTCGTACTCTTTATAGACGGGAGCGATGTGGCTGCAGATCTCTTTTGCCTTCGGGCAGCGAGTATGGAACTTGCAGCCCATAGGCGGATTGGCGGGCGAAGGAATGTCGCCGGTGAGAATGATCCTCTCCGTCTTTTCGTCGGGGTTGGGGTTGGGAACGGCGGAGAAGAGCGCCTGCGAGCTCGCGCCGGAGACGAGCAGGTAGGCGCTTCCGGTGAGGTCGCTCAGGACGGCGCCGGGGAGGAGCTCGTCGAGGTTCTTCTCGCCAGCGTAGGCTAAGACGAGGGGTCCCCCGGTGACGGCAGACTCCTCGAAGGACGCGCCGAGAAGAACGTGCTCCTCGTGGAGGACGCCGGTGGCCATGCTACTTCCCATTCCCGGCACCCCGCTCCTCGATGGCCTGGCGGCGGAGCCTCGCGCCCTCCACGGTGTAGATGACGGCCGCGGTGGCGGAGAGGATCACGCCGAGGTAGACGAAGAAGATGCCGAGGGCGGCGGGCTGGGCGTTGAGGCCGGGCAGCCAGGGGGCGTCCACGAGGCCGAGACCCGCGACCTGCGGCAGCCCCAGGAGGAGGTCGCAGAAGCCGAACATGAGGGAGGCGGTGGCCGCCTTGCCCACGTAGGAGACGTCCACGGGCCTCCTGCGGTAGTGCTGGAGGACCATGCTGCCCACGGCGAGGTAGGCGTCGCGGCCTATGACGAAGACGGGAACCCACAGCGGCAGGTCGCCCACGATGAGAAGGCCGATGACCCCGGTGAAGAGCAGGACGCGGTCCATGATGGGGTCCATGATCTTGCCGAGCCAGCTCACGGTCTGGGTCCTTCTCGCCACCTGGCCGTCCAGGAAGTCCGTCGTGGCGGCCACCACGTAGAAGACGAGGGCGAGCGTGCGGTGCTCCCCGCCCGCAAAGAGCACGAGGAAGGCTATGGTGAGCGCAAGGCGCGTGAAGGTGATCACGTTGGCCACGGTGAGGATCTGCGTGGAGGGGTTGCCCGAGGTGCCCACCGGCACGTCGGTGCGGCCGGCGCGCTGGCGCTCGGCGGCATCGGCGTCGGCGATGCTCTTGATCTCCGACTTGAGGTGATCGGTTCTCTCTGACACTGCGGGCCTCTCGGGTGCGGGGTGACGTTCCTTCCACAGGGTACCCATCTTAACGTAAATCGAAACCTCGCCTCTCGTGCCTCCACAAGACGGGGCCCGGACGGACGCCCGGGCCCCGACGGGAGGATCGCGCGCGGCGGCGCTACGGGCGCTCGATCACGCGGACGCGGCGGACGCTGGGTATGCCCTCCACCTGCGCGCGGATGTCCGGGGTCACGTCCCCGGAGACCTCGATCAGGGTGTAGGCGTTTGCGCCGCGGCTCTTGTTGGTCATGTTCTCGATGTTGAGGGCCGAGGCGGCTATGGCGGCCGAGATCTGGCCGATCACGCCCTGGACGTTCTCGTGGAAGATGGCGATGCGCTCGTTGCCGGGCGCGAGCTCCCCCAGGTCCACCTGCCCGTAGTTGACGGAGTTCTTGATGTTGCCGTTCTCGAGGTAGTCCTTGAGCTCGTTGGCGGCCATGACGGCGCAGTTGTCCTCGGCCTCTCCCGTGGAGGCGCCCAGGTGTGGCAGGACGATGGCGTTTCTCATGTTGGCGCTCGCGGGGTTGGCGAAGTCCGTGACGTAGCGGGCCACGCGACCGTCGTCGAGGGCCTCGGCGAGGGCCTGCTCGTCCACGAGCGCGTCGCGGGCGAAGTTGAGCAGCACGGCGCCGCGCGGCATGCGGGCGATGGCCTCGGCCGAGATCATCCCCCGGGTGGAGTCCGTGGCGGGGACGTGCAGCGTGACGAAGTCGCAGCGCGAGAGGAGCTCGCCCAGGTCCGTCACGTGCTCGATCCTGCGGTCGAGGCTCCACGCGGCGTTGATGGAGAGGTACGGGTCGTAGCCCATGACCTCGCAGCCGAGGTCGATGAGGGCGTTGGCCACCGCGGCTCCGATGGCGCCCAGGCCCACCACGCCCACGCGCTTGCCGGCGAGCTCGCACCCGCCGAACTGCTTCTTGGCCTTCTCGGCGCGCTTGGCGATCTCCGGGTCGTCGCTGTTCTCTGCCACCCACTCGGCGCCGCCGATGACGTCCCTGCAGGCGAGGAGCATGCCGCAGACCACGAGCTCCTTCACGGCGTTGGCGTTTGCCCCGGGCGTGTTGAAGACGACGACGCCCTCCGCGGCGCAGCGCTCCACGGGGATGTTGTTCACGCCCGCGCCGGCGCGCGCGATGGCCAGCAGGTCGCGGCCGAGCTCCATCTCGTGGAGGTTGGCGCTCCTCACGAGAAGGGCGTCGGCGCCCTCCGGCTCGGCGACGAACTCGTACCCGGCGCCCAGGTGGTCGGTCCCCACCTTTGCGATGTTGTTGAGGCAGCAGATCTTGTACATCCTGATCCCCTTCCGCTTGACAGATTGCTCAGGTCAAACTGTCAAGGTTGACAGTTTCCCCGGGTCAAACTGTCAAGGTTGACAGTTTGACCTGAGCAGATCGTCAACCTACGCGCGGTGCGCGAGCTCGAAGTCCTTCATGAACGCCACGAGAGCCTCCACGCCGGCGCGCGGCATGGCGTTGTAGATGGAGGCGCGCATGCCCCCCACGGAGCGGTGGCCCTTGAGGCTCACGAGACCCGCCTTGGCGGCCTCGGCCACGAACTCGGCGTCCAGCTCCTTGTTGCCGGTCACGAACGGCACGTTCATGAGCGAGCGGTCGCGCCGCTCAACCGGTGACGAGAAGAGCCCGGACTCGTCGAGGAAGTCGTAGAGGACGGCCGCCTTCTCGGCGTTGCGCTCCCCCATCGCCGCGAGGCCGCCGTTCTTCTCGATCCACCTGAAGACCTTGCCGCAGACGTAGATGCCCCAGCAGTTGGGCGTGTTGTAGAGCGACCCGGCGTCGGCCTGGGTGCGCAGGCGAAGCATCGTGGGCACGCCGGGCAGGTCCTCGGGGACGAGGTCCACGCGCACGATCACGATCTGCACGCCCGCGGGCCCCACGTTCTTCTGGACCCCGGCGTGGATGAGGCCGTAGCGTGAGACGTCGACGGGCTCGGAGAGGAACATCGAGCTCTGGTCCGCCACGAGGACGTGCCCCTTGGCGTTGGGGAGCTCGGGGAACTTGGTGCCGTAGATGGTGTTGTTCTCGCAGATGTAGAGGTAGCTCGCGTCCTCGCGGATGGGGAGGTCGGAGCAGTCCGGAATGTAGGAGAAGTTCCTGTCGGCCGAGCTCGCCACGGCAACGGCGTCGCCGAGGATCTGCGCCTCCTGGAAGGCCTTCTTGGCCCAGTTGCCGGTGATGACGTAGTCGGCCTTGCCGTTGAGGGCGAGGTTCATGAAGACCGTCGAGAAGAGCAGCGAGTCGCCGCCCTGCGTGAAGATGACCTTGTAGCTGTCCGGGATGCCCATGAGGCTGCGCAGCGTGGCCTCGGCGTCGTCGAGGATCTTCTGGAAGACGGAAGATCGGTGGCTCATCTCCATGACGCTCATGCCGGAGCCGGCGTAGTCGAGCATCTCGTCCGCGCACTCCCCGAGGACCTCCTCGGGGAGCACGGCGGGACCGGCGGAGAAGTTGTACACGCGTGCCATGTCTTCCTCCTGTGTCTTTGCGCCTTCACGTGCGGCTCTCATCTTATGACGGCCGTGCGGGACGCCGAGCACCTGGCCACAGGACGTTTGCCGTGCCGAAACGCGCGCGACACACGAAAAGAGCCGAAGGAATGCCCCTCGGCTCTGAAGTTACCTGGTCGGGTGGACTGGATTCGAACCAGCGACCCCTTGACCCCCAGTCAAGTGCGCTACCAAACTGCGCCACCACCCGGTCGTTGTGCGAGGAAGAACTATAGCATCCTTCCTATGGCGTGGCAAGCGAGAATTTCGGGCGCGCCCAAACGGGACGGCCTACGCGCTACGCACCCGTTACGCACAGGCGCGCATGTCGGCGTTCTTCTCGCCCGTTAGGCTATCGCCCGTGACCCGGACCACGCCCGTGGCGCCCTCGATGTCGCGGATGACCTCGCCCACGGCGGGCAGCGTGATGAGGCTTCCCGCGAGCGGGTTCTTGACGCTGTCCACGGGCGTGGTGACGCTCGCCTGCACGTGGCTGCGCTCGAAGGCAAGGTCGCATCCGACCATCTGGCAGTTCACGAGGCGCAGGTCCCTGCAGTAGCAGAGCGGCTGCGTGCCCTGGATGAGGCAGTTCTCGAAGGTGAGGCCCTCGCTGTACCAGCCCAGGTACTCGCCACGCACGACCGAGTCGCGCACGACGACGTTCCTCGCGTGCCAGAAGGCGTCCTTGGTGTTGAGCTCGCAGCCCTCGATTACGGCGTCCTCGACGTACTGGAAGGAGTACTTGCCCTGGAAGCGCACGTCGCGCAGGCGCAGGCCCGTCGCGCGCATCATGAAGTACTCGCTCTCGGCGGTGGTCGCCTCCATCTCAATCCCGCGCGTGGACCAGCTGAACTCCGGCGAGACGACGTCGCAGTCGCGCATGCGCACGTCGGCGCACTCGCGCAGCGCCTTGATGCCGTGCAGGCGGCAGCCCTCGATGGTCACCCCCTCCGAGTACCACAGCGCCGCGCGACAGAGCTCGGTCATCTCCACGTCGCGCAGCACGAGCCCGCGGTCGTGCCAGAACGGGTAGCGCAGGTTCATGTAGGAGCCCTCCACGGTGACGCGCTCGCACTCCTTGAAGGCGCTCTCCCCGTCGGCCGGCCCGTCGAAGCGGCAGTTGCGCACGGTCAGGTCGCGCGCGCCGTAAAGGGCGCGCTCCTCGTCAAACGTCTGGTTCTCGATGGTCTTCTCGCTCATGAGTTCCTCTCCTCGGGGACTGCTCCCCTTTTCGATTTGAGGAAATCATATCACTTGAGATTGCGCTTGGTGACGTCGCGTCGATAAATGCGTCACAAATGCAACTCTCGCAGGCGAATCCGAAATTGTCAGCAGTTTTTCGGAAGCCCCCCGAGTACCGTTTCGATCGCGAAGCACTAAGCTGCGCTTTTCTTGATCAAACGCTTTTAAACCACTCTGGAGATGGGCGGCCTCCGCTAAGTGTCCGGGCCCTCCGATACGATGGTTCTGCCA
>CALUJT010000163.1 GCA_944321005.1 uncultured Atopobiaceae bacterium
ACATGTTGGCCACGCAGTGCTCGAAGCCGCAGGCCATGAAGGCCATGACGGGCAGGAGGGCCGAGAAGAACTTGTCGGTGACGGAGACGGCGGCGTGGCCGACCCACACGGCAAGGCACACGAGCAGGTTGCAGAGGACGGCGCGCGCGAAGGCCGTGCCCCAGCCGAGGGCGACCTTGCCCTCCGCGACGGCTATCGCGGCCTCGCCGAGGGCACCTCCGTTGGCGGTGGCCACGCCCGCGGCGACCATGAGGCAGGCGGCGAGGACGGCGCCCACGAGGTTGCCCGCGAGCACGAGCGCCCAGCTCTTGAGGAGCCTCCCCCACGAGAAGCGCCCCGCGAGGGCGCCCATCACCATGAGGCAGTTGCCGGTGAAGAGCTCGGCGCCCGCGGCGAGGATGAGGAAGAGCCCCAGCGTGAACGAGAAGCCGCCCAGGAGCTGCGTCGCCGCGAAGGGCAGCGAGGCGTCGGACTTGATCACGAGCATGAACGTGGCGCCCAGCGCGATGAAGGCGCCCGCCATGACGGAGAGCACGAGGGCGCTCACCACGTCCGTGTTGGCCTTTGTCGCCGCGACGCGCTCGTTCTTGAGCTCCATCGAGGCAGGGGTCATCGCCCCGCTGTAGGAAGACGATGGCTTCTCGGTCACCTTCATCGGCAGGTCCTCTCTGCGGCCTCCACCACGTGGCGGGCCAGGATAGCGGTTGTTATGGATCCGATGCCCCCAGGCACCGGCGTTGCGGCAAGGACCACGGGGGCAACGGCGTCGAGGTCGACGTCGCCCACGAGGCGACCCTCGGACTCGTCCCAGTTTATGCCAACGTCAACGACGACCTGCCCCTCGCGGACGCACTCCGCGCCCAGCATGCGGGGGCTGCCCGCCGCCGCCACGACCACGTCCGCGCGCCGGCAGCACGCCGCGAGGTCCCGCGTGTGGGTGTGGCAGGTGGTGACGGTGGCGTTCCTCGCCAGGAGGAGCGCGGAGACCGGGCGCCCGATCACGAGGGAGCGTCCCACGACGGTGACCTCGGCGCCGTCGAGCTCCACGCCGTAGTGGTCGAGAAGGGCGATCACGGCCTCCGCCGTGCAGGGAGCGAAGCCCGTACCCGCCCCGGCGAGCGTGGACAGGAGCGAGGCGGGCGTGGCGGCGTCCACGTCCTTCTCGGCGGCTATGGCGGCGCAGGCCGCGGCCTCGTCGAGATGCGCGGGAAGCGGGCGGAAGAGCAGGACGCCGTGGACGTCCGCACGGGAGCAGAGCTCGCTCAGGGCGTCCTCGAGCTCGACCTGCGAGCACCCCTCGGGCAGCTCCCGGCGCTCCACGGCAATCCCCGCGGCGAGGCAGCGCTTCTCGGCGCCCCGCTCGTAGGCGAGGTCGTCCGGGCGGGCGCCCACGCGCACGAGGGCGAGCCTAGGCGCCACCCCGGCGTCCGCGAGGCGCGCCGCGCGCGCGGCGACGTCCTCGACTATGGCCTTGGCTACGGGGGCTCCCCTCAGGAGCTCAGCCATGCCTCACGCTCCCGCCGATGCGGTCCGTGATGGAGAGCGCGAGCCGCTCCGCGCGCGGGACGTACTCGTCCAGGAGCTCGCTCACGGAGCCCTCGATCCGCTCCGCCACGTAGCGGTCCTTGAGGGAGGAGGTGTTGACGTAGACGTTCACGCTCGCGCACTCGAGGGCCGCGCGCACGAGGAGCGCCCCGCACGCGACGTCCGAGATGAGCTGCCCGGAGCACATCGTGCCCATCCGCTCCAGGAGCACGATGGCGCGGCAGCACTCCCCCATCATCGCCAGCGGGGCCATGCAGGCGCCCTCGACGGCGCTCTCGATGGCCCCGGCGCGCGCGGGGTCGTCCTTGGGCATGCGCCACGCTGCGAGCACGGGCCCGAAGCCGTCCGCGTCCTCCTCCACGAGCTCGAGCAGGCGGTAGCGGACGTCCTCTGCCTCCTCCATGAGGGCGGCGACGTCCGCCTCGTGCTCGGCGCAGCGCGGGTTGCCCTGCGCGAAGGCGCCCGCCATCGAGCAGAGCGCCGTGCCGAGGGCGCCCACGAGCGCGGCGGCGCCGCCCCCGCCGGGCGCGCTCTCGCGCGCGGCGAGCCTGTCGGAGAACTCCTCGCAGCTGAGCTCGGTGAACCTGTCTCCCATGACGGGACCCTTTCGCTCGAGGCTAGAACAGGCCGACGATCTTGCCGTCGGGCGTGACGTCGATCTTCTCGGCCGCGGGGACCTTGGGCAGGCCCGGCATGGTCATGATGTCGCCCGTGAGCGCCACCACGAAGCCGGCGCCGGCGGAGACGCGCAGGTTCCTCACCGTGATGCGGAAGCCCTCGGGGGCGCCCAGCTTGGTCTGGTCGTCGGTGAAGGAGTACTGGGTCTTGGCCATGCAGATGGGCAGGCCGCCGAAGCCCTGCTCCTCGAGCTGGGCCATCTGGCGGCGCGCCGGCGCGGTGAAGTCGACGCCGTCGGCGTGGTAGACGCGCGTGGCGATGGCCTCGATCTTCTGCGCGAGCGTGCCGTCGAGCTCGTAGGCGTACGTGAAGTCGGCCGGCTCCTCGCAGAGGCGCACGACCTCGTTGGCGAGCGCGACGCCGCCCTCGCCGCCCTTGGCCCAGACCTCGGAGAGCGCGACGTTGACGCCCAGCTCGCGGACGCGGCGCTCGACGAGGTCGAGCTCCGCCTGGGTATCCGTGGGGAAGGCGTTGATGGCAACCACCACGGGCAGGCCCCAGACGTTTTGCACGTTGGAGACGTGGCGCAGCAGGTTGGGGAGGCCGGCCTCGAGGGCCTCGAGGTTCTCGGTGGTGAGCTCGGCCTTGGGCACGCCGCCGTTGTACTTGAGGGCGCGGACGGTGGCCACGAGCACCACCGCGGAAGGCACGAGGCCCGTGGCGCGGCACTTGATGTCGAGGAACTTCTCCGCGCCGAGGTCCGCGCCAAAGCCGGCCTCGGTGACCACGTAGTCCGCCAGCTTCATGGCCGTGGTGGTGGCCATGACGGAGTTGCAGCCGTGGGCGATGTTGGCGAAGGGGCCGCCGTGGACGAAGGCGGGGTTGCCCTCGAGGGTCTGCACGAGGTTGGGCTTGATGGCGTCCTTGAGAAGCGCCGTCATGGCGCCCTCGGCGTGGATGTCCGCAACGGTGACGGGCTGGCGGTCGTAGGTGTAGGCGATCACCATGCGCGCGAGGCGGGCCTTGAGGTCGGCGAGGTCCGTGGCCAGGCAGAAGACCGCCATGACCTCGGACGCGACGGTGATGTCAAAGCCGTCCTGGCGCGGCATGCCATCCGCGACGCCGCCCAGGCCGTCCACCACGTTGCGCAGCTGGCGGTCGTTCATGTCCACGCAGCGCTTCCAGACGATGCGGCGGGGGTCGATGCCCAGGGCGTTGCCCTGCTTGATGTGGTTGTCAAGCATGGCGGCGCAGAGGTTGTTGGCCGCGCCGATGGCGTGGAAGTCGCCGGTGAAGTGCAGGTTGATGTCCTCCATGGGGACGACCTGCGCATAGCCGCCACCCGCGGCGCCGCCCTTGATGCCAAACACGGGGCCGAGCGAGGGCTCGCGCAGGCAGAGCATGGTCTGGTGGCCGAGACGGTTCATCGCGTCCGCGAGGCCCACGGACGTGGTGGTCTTGCCCTCGCCCGCGGGCGTGGGGTTGATGGCCGTCACCAGGACGAGCTTGCCCTTGCTCGGGCGGTCGGCGAGCGAGTGGATGTCCACCTTGGCCTTGGTGCGCCCGTAGGGCTCGAGCATCTCCTCCGTGAGGCCGGCGCGCGCGGCGACCTCGGAGATGGGCAGCATCTTCGCCTCCTGGGCGATCTCGATGTCGGACTTGTAATCGGCCATGATGGGCCTCCCTCGGACGGCGTTCTCGGTCATGGAGCATCGAAACTCTACTATAGCGCGAGCCGTACGGACCGTGATTCGCGCGACGGCTAACGGCCCCGCCGCCACGCGCGCCACACGTCTCTGACACGCATGGCCTACACTGTGGGGAAGTCCCCAACGCGGAGGTGCGCCATGATCGAGAGAGAGCCCTTTGGAACCGCCCCGGACGGCACGGTCGCGAGCCGCTTCGTGCTTGTAGCCGGAGGGGCGCGCGTGGCCGTCACGGACTACGGCGCGACGCTGCTCTCCGTCGAGGTTCCGGACCGCGACGGCAGGGCGGGCGACGTCCTCCTGGGCTACGGCTCGCTCGAGGGCTACCTCGGTCCCAACCCCGCCTGCTACGGCGGCACCATCGGCCCCGTGGCAAACCGCACGGACCGAGCGGAGGTGCCCCTCGCGGGCGCCGTCTACCACCTGCCCGGAAACGACGGGCCCAACGCCGCCATCAATCTCCACACGGACCTCGACCAAGGCCTTCACCGACGCGTGTGGTCCGCCCAGGCGGACGACGCCGCAAACGCCGTGCGCATGACGTGCCGCATGGCAGACGGCGAGCTCGGCCTGCCGGGCAACCGCACGTTCTCCGCGTCCTTCTCGCTTGCCGAGAAGGACGGCGCGGCAGAGCTCACCATCTCGTATGCGTGCGAGTCCGACGCGACCACCTACGTCAACATGACGAACCACGGCTACTACAACCTGGCAGGGCACGCCTCGGGCTCGGCCCTGGGGGAGCTCGTGACGCTTGACGCGGACGCCTTCCTCCCCGTGCGCGAGGACTCCGTCTCGGAGGGCGAGGTGCGCGACGTGGCGGGCACGCCGTTCGACTTCCGCGAGCCCAGGGCCCTCGGGGCGGGGGCCGACGCCGACGACGAGCAGATCCGTCGGGCGCGCGGCTACGACCACTGCATGTGCGTGCGGGGATACGAGGCCGGCGCCGCCCCGCGCCACGCGCTGCGCGCGGAGGACCCCGCGAGCGGGCGCGCCATGGACGTCCTCATAACGGCGCCCGGCGCGCACCTCTACACCGGCAACTGGCTGGACGACCCCGAGGCAAAGGATGGCGCCGCCTACGGGCCGCGCGCGGGCTTCGCCTTCGAGCCCGAGTTCTACCCGGACAACATCCACCACCCCGAGTGGGAGCAGTCCGTCTGCGAGCCGGGGAGCCCCTGGACGTCCACCATCGTCCTGCGCTTCTCCGTCACCGATTAAGGTCGGGCGAGAAGGACGAGCGCCTCGCCGAACCCCCCCCCCCCCGCGGCCGGCCCTTCTCGTCCCCCGTTCTTCTCGGTATCTCCGCCCATCCGCGAAAAAGAGCTTCTGCCACAATTTGCCT
>CALUJT010000164.1 GCA_944321005.1 uncultured Atopobiaceae bacterium
GTCGTCCAGGGTGACGTAGTCGGCGAAGATGAACTCGCCGGTCTCGCCCTGGTCGGCAAAGATCGGCTGCTTGTAGCGGTTGTGCGCGAGGGCCTCGCCCGTGGCGCGCCAGGGCTCGCCGCCCTCGCCGCGCACGAGCACGGGCTCGCCGTAGCCGAACTTCTCGCAGCAGCGCGCCGCGAGGGCCTCGGCCACGATCTCGGCGCGGCCGTCGTGCTCGAGCGCAACGTAGGTGGCCTCGGGGTGCAGGATGACGGCGTCGTCGGCGGGAAGGGTCCAGGGCGTGGTGGTCCAGATGTCCACCCACAGGCGCCCGGCCCACGCCTCCAGGCCCTCCGGCACCGTGGTCATCTCAAAGCGCACGAAGATGGCGGGGCTGACCTCGTCGCCGTACTCGATCTCCGCCTCGGCGAGCGCCGTGTGGCAGTGGCTGCACCAGTGCACTGGCTTGGAGCCCTGCACGATGGCGCCGGCGTCGAAGATGGCCTTGAAGATCTCGACGTCCGTGGCGTCGTAGTCGTTGACGTAGGTGAGGTAGGGGTTGTCCCACTCGCCGAGGACGCCCAGGCGCTTGAAGCCCTGGCGCTGGGTGTCGACCTGCTCGACGGCGAGGGTGCGGCAGAGCTCGCGGATCTTCTCGGTGGGGAGCTGGTTGAACTTCTCCGTCCCGAGCATGGTCTCCACCTTGTGCTCGATGGGCTGGCCGTGGCAGTCCCAGCCGGGCACGTACGGCGTCTGGTAGCCGCGCATGGACCAGTAGCGGTTGATGATGTCCTTGGAGATCTTGTTCTGCGCGTGGCCGAGGTGGATGGGGCCGTTGGCGTACGGGGGGCCGTCGTGCAGGACGAACTTCTCGTGCCCCTCGTTCTTGGCGATCATCTGCTCGTAGACGTGGTTCTCCTCCCACATGGCCAGGCGCTTGGGCTCGTTCTGGGCCAGGCTGGCGCGCATGGGAAAGCCCGTGCTCGGCAGGTTGGTCGTCTTCTTGTACTCGTTCTTCGCCACGCTCTCCTCCTCACTTGACAAGGGGACAGTCCCTTTGTCAACCTCCTCGGACACGAAAAAGCGCGCCCGTCCCTCCTGCTGGGACGAAGCGCGCCACGCGACTTCGCTTGTGAACCACCCAGCGAGCGGAATTCCGCCGTACTCGGCTGGCCTGTCTCGGCGGCCACTCCGGCGACGCCTACTCGCGGGCGAGAGGAACGGTCCTCTCGGCACGCTTTGGGGCCGCGGCTCGGGGGTGATCTTCGCCGGGACGCGGCCGCGGGCTCCCACCGTCCCCGCTCTCTCGTGGCCGCGCGCCCCCGGGTACTCTCCCCGTCAACGCCTTGGCTTGGAATCTTAGCACGTCTGGGAGGGCGTGTGGCATGCGACGCGGCAAGGGGGCCGCGCACCTCATTTCTCCTATAATTGGGCGCCAGCGAGTCGTCGGACCACGGAGAGATTCATGTCACCAACCGGAGCCATAGCGCGGCACAACCGCGACGAGAGCCCTTCGCCCGCCCTGACCTTCCTTCGAGCCGCCCGGGTGGTCGCGCTTCTCGCCTACTGCGCGCTGTGCCTGTGGACCATGTCCAGGCTCGGGGTGGGCCCCATGGACGGCGGGCCGGACGAGGCCATGCGCGCGCTCCTCCCCCAGGCGATGATCAACGGCAACCTCCTGCCGTCGGGCCACGACCCCGAGGTCATATACGGGCTCGGCAACTGGTCCTATGCGTTCTACCCCCAGATGCTCGGGGCGTACCTGAGCGCGCTCTTCATGAAGGCGGCGCAGCTCATGGGCCTTGCCCACGGTGCGATCTTCATGAGCGGACGCCTGGCGAGCCTGGTCTTTGGCCTCGTCTCCGTGGGCTGCGTCTCGGGCGCCGCGGGGACGGCCGTGGAGCGCGCGGGGGGCGGCGAGGGGCTCGGGGCGCTCGCCCGCCTCGTCTCCGCCTCGATGCTTGCGTTCTGGCCGCAGTTCGCCTTCCTGAGCAGCTACATGAACAACGACATAGTCGCCTTCTGCGGCTGCTCGATCATCGTCTACGCGCTCTGCCTGGGCATGGGCTCCGGATGGAACTACCGCCGCTCCGCGCTTCTGGGCGCGGGGGTGACCGTGGCCGCGCTCGGCTACTGGAACGCCTACGGCTTCGTGCTCCTGGGGATAGTCCTCTACCTCTACTCGTGCGTCACCCAGCGCCCGCTCCAGGGCACCCGCCCGCGGCTCATCGCGCTCGCTGCCGGCATCCCGGCCGTCTGCGTCCTCCCCTTCTTCGCCGTCAACCTCGTGAGGTACCACGACCTCCTGGGCATCGGTGCCTTCAAGGCCGAGTACCAGCGCTGGCTTGACGACGGCGGCGAGGTCCTCCAGGTGCCCTACGAGCAGGGAGCCCGCAGCCTCCTTCTGGACACGGACTGGACGCTCCTCACCCTCCGCTCCTTCGTGGGCTTCCTCGGGTACATGAGCATCCCCCTGCCCTTCGCCCTCGTGGCGCTCATATTTGGCACCGCCCTTCTCGGCCTGGGCGCCTTCCTCGGCCGCCACGAGGAGTTCCTCCGCTCCCGGAGGGCCCGCATCCTTGCCCTGGGGTGCGCGCTCGCCAGCGCCACCTGCGTCGCCCTCTCCGTCTACTACTCCACCCGCACGGACCTCCAGCCCCAGGGCCGCTACGTGATTTACTGCCTGCTGCCGCTCGTCGTTGCGTCCTCGGTGGGCCTCGCCACGCTCGTGAGGCGCGCCACGCCGCGCCAGGTGGCCGCCACGACGGCATGCTGCGTCCTTCTCGCCTGCGTGACCGTGTGGTTCTTCGCGAGCTCGGCCGCCCGGTACGGCTGGGCGGGCGTCGCGTAGCCCCGCGTGCGCGCACGTGCTGCCGCGCGCGAGATGGGGTTTCTTGCGGCAGCCGCCCCGCCGGCGTGAAATCCGGCGGAAGATGTGGGTATCAGAAAGGCCATACGTCACCTAACACGAAGGAAACGACACGATGGACATGAACGAGAACAAGCGTCGGCGATCGATGCTGCTCTACATCCTCATCGCGCTCATCGCGTACCTCGCGATAAGCCAGGCGCTCGGCACGAGCCTCACGGCCCGCACGGTGCAGGAGGTGAGCTACACCGAGTTCCTCAACATGGTCGACTCCAACCAGGTGGAGAAGGTGGACCTCAACACGGGGGACAACACCCTCACCTTCACCACCGGAGAGGGCGAGAGCGAGAAGATCTACGAGACCACGATGTGGCCCAACGACGACACGCTCATCTCCCGGCTCGACGAGCACGGGGTGGACGCGGACGCCAACATCCCCGACACCTCGAGCAGCCTGTGGCTCTACATGCTCATCTCCTACGGCCTGCCCATCCTCATCTTCCTGGGCATCGGCTGGTGGCTCAACCGCCGCATGAAGAAGGCCATGGGCGACGACGGCCCCTCGATGAACTTCGGCGGGGGCGGCTTTGGCATGGGCGGCGGCCTGGGCAAGTCCAACGCCAAGGAGATCAAGGGCGAGGATACGGGCGTCACCTTCAAGGACGTCGCCGGACAGGACGAGGCCAAGGAGTCGCTCCAGGAGATCGTGAGCTTCCTCAAGAACCCCGAGAAGTACAACGAGATCGGCGCGCGCTGCCCCCGCGGCGCCCTGCTCGTGGGCCCTCCGGGCACGGGCAAGACGCTGCTCGCCAAGGCCGTCGCCGGCGAGGCCGGCGTCACCTTCTTCCAGATAGCGGGCTCGGCCTTCGTCGAGATGTTCGTGGGCCGCGGCGCCGCCAAGGTGCGCGACCTCTTCAAGCAGGCAAACGAGAAGGCCCCATGCATCATCTTCATCGACGAGATCGACGCCGTGGGCAAGCGCCGCGACTCCTCCCTCAGCTCCAACGACGAGCGCGAGCAGACCCTGAACCAGCTCCTCTCCGAGATGGACGGCTTCGACAACCACAAGGGCATCGTCGTGCTGGCCGCCACCAACCGCCCCGAGACCCTCGACCAGGCGCTCCTGCGCCCCGGCCGCTTCGACCGCCGCATCCCGGTGGAGCTGCCGGACCTCGCCGGCCGCGAGGCCATCCTGCAGATCCACGCCAACGACGTGAAGATGGAGCCCGGCATCGACCTCGGCGTGGTGGCGCGCTCCACGCCCGGCGCCTCGGGCGCGGACCTCGCCAACATCATCAACGAGGCCGCCCTGCGCGCCGTGCGCATGGGACGCAGGCGCGTGACCCAGGAGGACCTGCTCGAGTCCGTGGACGTGGTCATCGCCGGCGAGAAGAAGAAGTCCACCGTCCTCTCCCAGCACGAGAAGGAGGTCGTCTCCTACCACGAGACCGGACACGCCATCGTGGCGGCCATGCAGAAGGGCTCGGCCCCCGTCTCCAAGATCACCATCGTGCCGCGCACCTCGGGCGCGCTCGGCTTCACGATGCAGGTCGAGGAGGACGAGCACTTCCTCACCACCCGCCAGGAGGCCAAGGACAAGATCGCCGTGCTCTGCGGCGGCCGCGCGGCGGAGGAGCTCATCTTCAACGAGATGACCACCGGAGCCTCCAACGACATCGAGAAGGCCACGCAGCTCGCGCGCGCCATGGTGACGCAGTACGGCATGTCGGACCGCTTTGGCATGGTGCAGCTCGGCCAGCCCGCGAGCCGCTACCTCGGCGGCGGGCAGCAGCTCACCTGCTCGGAGGGCACCGCCCAGGAGATCGACGCCGAGGTGCAGCGCCTCGTGGAGGAGGGGCACCAGACGGCCCTGCGCACCCTGCGCGAGAACCGCTTCAAGCTGCACGAGATCGCCCACTACCTCCAGAAGAAGGAGACCATCACGGGCGACGAGTTCATGAACATCCTCACGCGCGACGACGGCTTCGCGCCCAAGATGCCCACGCCGACGGAGTAGCGTCCCGGGCGAGAGACAGGAAGGCCCCACCCTCACCGCTCACTGCTTCGCAGAAGTCGCGTGAGGGTGGGGCCTTCCTGTCTCTCGCCGTGTTGTTGCCTGCCCGTCGGCGGGGGCGGCTCGGGGGCGAAGACGGCGGCGCGCGGTTGGGACCGGGGCTGTTGGGGCCGCGCGGGTGACGTGGTCGTAGCGGTGTCCGGGCGTTAGCGGAAGAGCTGCCAGAAGGCGACGGCGGAGCTCGCGGCAACGTTGAGCGAGTCCACCCCGTGCGCCATCGGGATGATGACGCTGCGGTCGCAGGCGGCGAGGGCGCGACGGGAGAGGCCGTACCCCTCG
>CALUJT010000165.1 GCA_944321005.1 uncultured Atopobiaceae bacterium
CGGTGGCGCGAGGGCGCGAGCCAGGAGGAGGCAGCCTCCGTGGCGGGCATGGGGCTTACGAAGTTCAAGCTGCTGTTCCGACATACGACCGGGAGCACATGGAGTGCCTACCTTACCGCACGGCGCATGCGCGAGGCGAGGGTGCTGCTCGCATCCGGGAAGGCGGTCGCCGAGACGGCGAGGAAGGTCGGCTACCGCTCCCCCACGAGCTTCTCAGCAGCGTTCTCAAGGGCGTATGGGGTGTCTCCCCACCAGTTCAAGAGCGAAACCAAGGCGAGGGTCGTGGAGGTCGCCTCCAAACAGGCCCGCGCCGCCAACCAGACGCTGGGGCATAACCGCAGCCAATCTTCCCCGCTTCCATGCAGCCAAAGTTAAAGGCAGCTCAATATGCGCTTCATCTACGAGCTGATCGTCGAGTGCGCACCGAAGGAGGCCGGATTGCCGCGGAGCGCATCAACGAGCCCTCCCTTCTCGCCAGCCCCCCCGAACCCGGCCTACCGCCCGATCTCCTCCAGCAGCTGCGCCACGCCCTTCTTGCCAAAGGTCACGCGCTCGCGACCGTCCGCATGGCGGATGACCACGCACGGCACGCTCATAGCGCGATAGCGGTCGCGCAGCGCGCCGAAGTGCGCCACGTCGTATGCCTCCGCCGTCACGCGCGGGCTGAGCGCGGCGATGCGCTGCGCGGCCACCACGGTGTCCGGGCACATCGTGCACGAGAGCGAGACGAGCAGCGTGATCTGCAGGTCCTCAGTGATTCCTTCCGCCGCGGCGCGGTCCGCGTCCGCGATGGGCTGCCCGGGGCCGGCCGCGTTGTAGAGCCCGAGCACGAAGCTCGTGAACTCGTGGCCGCCCGGCACGCCGTGGAAGGCGAGGCCCGTCCACGCGCCGTCCTCGCGGCACACGCGCACGCAGGGCAGCTCCGCCTCGGACAGCTCGCCCGCGGGCGCGACCTCCACGGAGAGCCTGTCCGTGAGCGCGGCCAGCTCCTCCATGTAGGCCCGAAGCTCGGCCGAGACCGGACCATCGTCGAGGTGCAGCCGCAGGACGAGCGGGCGCTCCATGCGCGAGAAGACCGCGTCGAGCTGCGCCCTCATCTCCGGCGTGAGGAGCGACCCGTCATCCTGGGCGGCCGGGCGCTCCACCTTCGGCTCCTCGGAGGCACGCGGGCGCGACACCGACGCCTGGGGCACGAGGCCCGTGCGCTCCTGCGCGGCCTTGAGGTAGCGCTCCATGTCCGTCGCGGTCTGGGCGGCCTGCCCCACGGCCGTCGCCACCTGGCGCAGCGTCTTCACGCAGACGTCGCCCGCGGCAAAGAGGCCGTCCGCCGAAGTCATCTGGCGATCGTCGGTGAGGACGTACCCGCGCTCGTCGAGCTCGACGATTCCACGCACGAGCCCCGTCGCCGGCGCGTAGCCCACGAAGACGAAGATGCCAAAGGTCTCGCCCGCCGGAGCCTCGTAGCTGGTCTCCTCGCCGGTGCGCGTGTTGCGGCAGCGCAGGTGTCGGAGCCCGACCTCGTCGCCGCCTGCCTCCACGAGCTCGGTGTTGTAGAGCACGTCGATATTGGGGTGGCTCTTCGCGGGCTCGGCCGCCGCGGGCGCGCAGGTGAAGTCGTCCCCGCGCACGAGCACGGTCACGTGGCTCGCATACTTGGTGAGAAAGACGCTCTCCTCAGCCGCAGCGAAGCCGCCGCCCACCACGAAGACCCGCTTTCCCGTGAAGAACTCGCCATCGCAGGTGGCGCAGTAGGCCACGCCGCGCCCGCGGAACTCCTCCTCGCCGGCAAAGCCCAGGCGGCGCGGGCTCGCCCCGGTGGCGAGAAGGACCGCGAGGCAGGAGAGCTCCCCGCGCGAGGTGCTCACGCGCTTGACGTCGCCCGCCAGATCGAGCCCCGTCACCTCGGCGAGCAGGAACTCCGCGCCGAACGACTCGGCCTGCCGCCGCATGGTCTCGGTGAGCTCGGCGCCGCTCGCGGAGAGAACGCCGGGGTAGTTCACCACCTCGCTCGTGATGGTGATCTGCCCGCCGAACGTCTCGCGCTCGACCACGAGCACGCGGTAGCGCGCTCGCGCGAGGTAAAGGGCCGCGGTGAGGCCGGCGGGACCGCCGCCGATGATGACGGCGTCGTAGAGGCTCTTGGAATCGGGCCGGGCCGCCGCGTTCTTCTCGCTTGCGTTCTTCTCGCTTGCGTTCTTCTCGCTCAGGTTTTTCTCGCTCATTCTTTGCTCCCTATGTACGAGGGCCGCGGCCGGATGCCCGGTCGCGGCCCTGTCCGAGTCTTCGCGCACAGCGCGCGCCTACAGCTGACCCACCAGGTCGAGGCTGGGCCTCAGCGTCTCGGCGCCCGGCTGCCACTTGGCGGGGCAGACCTCGTCGCCGTGCTCGGCCACGAACTTGGCAGCCTGGACCAGACGCAGCAGCTCCTTGGCGTTGCGGCCGATGCCGCCGGCCGTGACCTCGTAGACCTGGATGCGACCCTCGGGGTCCACGATGAAGGCGCCGCGCTCGGCGAGGCCGTCGTCCTCGATCAGGACCTCGAAGTCGCGCGCGAGGACGTGCGCCGGGTCCGCCAGCATGGGGTAGGCAACCTTGCTCACGCGCTCGGACTCGTCGTGCCACGCCTTGTGCACGAAGTGGGTGTCGCAGCTCACGGAGTAGACCTCGCAGCCCTCGGCCTTGAAGGCGTCATAGTTCTCTGCCAGCTCCTCGAGCTCGGTGGGGCAGACGAAAGTGAAGTCGGCGGGATAGAAGAAGAACAGGCTCCAGTGCCCGAGGGTGTCCGCCTTGGTGACGGTGTGGAAGTCCCCGTTCTGATAGGCCTGGACGGTGAAGTCGGAGAT
Source organism: uncultured Atopobiaceae bacterium (assembly GCA_944321005.1). Lineage (GTDB taxonomy): Bacteria > Actinomycetota > Coriobacteriia > Coriobacteriales > Atopobiaceae > Thermophilibacter. Next base: position 2,844 of record CALUJT010000165.1, read on the forward strand.
CTCCTTGTTGATGAGGGACATGCTTGGCTCCTTTGATTGGTGGCTACCCGTTGGGGCTTGCTCAAGTGATACCCATCAGGCCCCATTTCTACCGCCAGAGTTTGCCTTATCTTACTTTTGTCGGATACTACACGACGCCTACACAATCAGAGGAGCGACGCCCGGCTCACCGTGCTACGCGATAGCCCGCCGACTCCACGGCAGCGGCGAGCGCGACGGGGTCGATCGGATCCCTGGAGAGCACGCGCACGTGGTCGGGCAGGCTCGCGCGCGCCCACACGCCGCCGATGCCGTCGAGCGCGGTCTCCACGGCGGCGAGGCAGTGCTCGCAGTGCATCCCCTCGACGGTGAGCTCAGCCGAATAGGGGTAGTGAGCCTCGTTGGTGTCGGCGACCGTCGGACGTGCGACGTGCGACTCTCCCCCGCCGGAGCACCCGCACCCGCAGCCGCCCCGGCGGAGCGTCCGCAGGTAGCGGCGAGCGGCGAGAAGGACGACCGCCACCACGGCCAGAACGATAATGACGTTGATCATGGCAACCCCCTTACAAGCTCACGTTCTTCTCGCCCGCCGAATGGGACAAAAGGGGACTGCCCCCTTTCGTCGCACATAACTTGACAAAGGGACTGTCCCTTTGTCAAATCACGCCTCCGCGGGCACGCGACGGGTCTTCACGCCAAAGCAGAAGTACAGGATGTGGAACGCCCACACGCACACGAGCACGATCTGCCCCACGCGCACCTGGTGCATCATGACAAAGCCGATGGTCATGAGCAGGGTCACCGTGGCCATCACGCGGATCTTGGTGGCCCAGTCCATGCCCTGGCCTCTCACGTAGCTCTCGAGGTTCCTCTTGTAGAGCTTGGTGCCCGTGAACCACGCGTGCAGCCGCTCCGAGCTCTTGGCAAAGCAGAACGCCGCGAGCATCAGGAACGGAAACGCCGGCAGCAGCGGAACCACCGCTCCGATGGCCCCCAGCACGAGCCCCACGCAGCCCAACGCAACGAGCAGCACCTTCTTGACGTTCATGTGTCCTCCCTGGAAAGTCGTCTCTTCTCGGCCTTGGTCTCTATGACGTGGCGGACGGCAGCCACGGGGTGGTGGAAGATCATGCGCGGTCCCGAGAAACGCATGACCTCGCGGATCTTCTCGCGCATCTCCGGCCTGTAGCAGTGCACGCGGCAGTTGGAGCAGAAGGTCTTGGTCTCCATGAAGGGACAGCGGTCGCTGCGCTGCCGCGCGTACTCCGCGAGCTCGGCGCACTCCGGGCAGAGCTCGCCCGCACGCGTGCCGTGGCGCTTGCGGCAGTAGAGCGCGATCATCTCGGAGACCATGCGCTTCTCGCGCTCGCGCTTTTTCATGACAGATGACCCTGTCCCCCTTGTCATGAAACCCTCCCGTCCTCGACGGAGACCACGGTGTCGGCGATGCGCATCGTGGACGGCCTGTGAGAGACGAGAAGGACCGTCCGCCCGGCGCGCTCCTCGGCAAGGGAGCGCAGGATGACGGCCTCGTTCAGGCTGTCTAGATTGCTCGTGGGCTCGTCGAGCAGCATGAACGGGGCGTCGTGCAGGAAGGCTCGCGCGAGTCCCAGGCGCTGGCGCTCGCCGCCGGAGAGGGTGTCCCCGAGCTCGCCGACCGGCGTGTCGTAGCCCTGGGGCAGGCTCATCACGAAGTCGTAGACCGAGGCCTTGCGGCAGGCGTCCTCGATCTCTTCGTCCGTGGCGTCGAGCCGCGCGATGCGCAGGTTGTTGCGGATGCTGTCGTGGAAGAGGTGGGTCTCCTGCGTGACGAGGGACTCAAGCTCGCGCAGGTTGGCCGTGTCCACGTGCCGGACGTCGCGCCCGGAGACGGAGACGCTCCCCTCGTCCGCGTCCCAGAACCGCATGAAGAGGCGCAGCAGCGTGGACTTGCCGGAGCCGGAGCGCCCGGTGATGCCCACCACCCTGCCTACGGGGGCCTCGAGCGAGACGTCATCGAGCACGCGTTCTTCTCCGTAGGAGAAGCCCACGTGGCTCGCGGCGGCGCCGTCAAAGTCCACGTGCTTCTCGCCCGCGACCTCCGGGGTTACCGGATCCTCGTCCAGGATGGCGAGCACGCGCTCCCCCGCCGCGAGGGTGGGCTGCAGCGTGGAGCCCAGGTTCGCGAGCGCCACCACCGGGCCGAACGAGCTCATGAGCGCGAGCACGGGGATGAGCACCCCGTCAAAG
>CALUJT010000166.1 GCA_944321005.1 uncultured Atopobiaceae bacterium
AGAACATGGCCATCGCCCAGAAGCTGGGCGCTGACATCGTGATGCAGCTCGACCAGTGCGTGGGCTACCCCGCGCCCCGGAAGAAGGTCGAGCGCTCCGTTGAGCTCTCGAGCTACTGGGCCGAGCGCTGCTATGCCGCCCACACCCGCCCCGACCAGGCACTCTTTGGCATCGTCCAGGGTGGCATGCACCTCGACCTGCGCCTGAGGTCGCTGCGTCACCTCGAGGAGATCGGCGACTTCCCCGGCTACGGCATCGGCGGGTACTCGGTGGGGGAGGACCACGAGACCATGTTCGAGACTCTCGCGCCGCTGGCCTCGGAGCACATGCCCCGGAACAAGCCCCGCTACCTCATGGGCGTGGGCAACCCCACCACGCTGGTGCGCGCCGTCGGCTGCGGCGTGGACATGTTCGACTGCGTCCTGCCCACGCGCACGGCTCGCACGGGCTCGGCCTTCTCCAGCGAGGGGCGCCTCAACTTCCGCCACGCCCGCTTCGCGCACGACCCGCGACCCATAGACGAGTCCTGCACCTGCCCCGCCTGCCGGGCCGGCTTCTCGCGCGCGTACCTCCACCACCTCGTGCGCCAGAAGGAGATGCTCGCCGGCATCCTCATCTCCCAGCACAACATCCACTTCCTGCTGGACCTCATGCGCCGCGCCCGCGAGGCCGTGATCGCCGGCACGTACGGGGCCTTCCTCGAGCGGTGGCTGGCGTCTCCCGCCGCGCGCGACTGGTAGCGCCGGACGCGCGTGCCCTCCTTCCGTTGCGCTATCATTGTTCGGATTGACAGTGGGGCCCCTGGCCCGAGCAACCGAAGAGGCACAGATGGCAGACAACAAGACCCAGGCCCGCACGGACGGGCCCGACAAGGACGAGAAGGCCGAGAGGAACGAGAGGGCCACCGGCGTGAGCCGCTGGAAGAAGGAGGAGGGCGGCGGCAAGAGGCGCCGTCGCACCCGCTCGAGGAGGGGCCTGCCCAAGGGCGCGGGCACCCAGATCTTCGCCCTCGTGGTGGCGCTCGCCCTCGTGGCGTGCGCCGTGGCAGCGGCGTGGCCGCCCGCCGAGCGCCTGGGCTGGGGCACGGACTTCGCCGGCGGCACCTCCTACACCTACGTGGCCGACTCCGACGCCGACCTCTCCTCCGCGGCCGGCACCGTCCGCTCGCGCCTCGAGCGCATGGGCGTGGCCGGCGCCTCCGTCACCGCCGGGGACGGCACGCTCACCGTGAAGCTCCCCGCATCCCACGACGATGCCAGTGCGGTGGAGGAGGCGACCGGGGTCGGGACCCTCGAGCTCGTGCGCCTCGACGCCGTGTCGGACGCCGACGCGATCGCCCGCATCCAGAGCGGCTCCACGGACGTGAGGCTCGAGGAGGGCACCTACGAGCCCTTCATCGAGAGCTCGCAGATAACGTCCGCCGCCGCCCTCCCCACCTCCTCCACGAGTGCGAGCTACGGCCTCTCGCTCTCCTTCGACTCCGAGGGCGCGGCCACCTTCGAGGAGGTCACCGCCGAGCTCGCTCCCGTCTACGGGCAGATCCTCATCGTCTCCGACGGCACCGTCGTCGCCGCGCCGCAGGTGAGCCAGGCCATCCCCGGGGGCCAGGTGAGCGTCTCCGCCGGCCTCACGCAGCAGGAGGCCGCCGGCATCGCCGCGGCCGTGGAGACGGGGGCCCTGCCCTGTGCGCTCACGCAGCAGTCCTCCGAGGCCGTCGCCCCCGTCGTGGACTCCGCGCAGTTCCTCCAGGCCGTCGTCGTGGCCGGGGTGGTGGTGCTCGCCCTGCTCGTGGCCCTTCTCGTCTGGATGCGCCTGCTCGGCCTCGTTGCCTGGGCGGGCCTCGCGGCGCTGTGCTTCTTCGAGGTGGGTGGGCTCGCCCTCCTCTCCGGCGAGGGCGTCTTCGTGCCCTCCGTCACCTCGTATCTCGCCGCCGCCGTGGCCGCCCTCGTGGTCTTCGCGGCCTGCCTGTACTACCTCGCCGGCGTGCGCTCCCGCATGCGCGCGGGCACCAGCGCCCGCGATGCCGTGCGCGTCACGCTGCGCGCTCAGGCGCGCGAGCTCGCCGTCGTGGCCTCGGTGCTCGCCGTGGGCGGGACGCTCCTCTACTTCTTCTATTCGTTCGGGGGCTACCCCACGTTCTCCTCGGGCCTGTGCCTGCCGGTGGCCGTGGTCTCCGGCGCGCTCTCCGTCCTTCTGGTGACGGTCCCGCTCGTGCGCCTGGCGGCCCTCGGCCCCATGCGCTCCCACCCCGGCGCCTGGGGCGTCTCTCGCAGCGACGCGGACGAGCGGTAGATGCCCGGCCTTGCCGACAGCCGCCGCTGGAGCGTCCTCGCGGCGGACCCGGAGGCGGAGCGCTCCCTCGCCTCCGAGCTCGGGGTCTCGCCGCTCGTCGCGCGCGTCCTCGTGGCGCGCGGCCTGACGGGCGCCGAGGAGGCGCGTGAGTTCCTCTCCCCCTCGCTCGAGCGCGACTGGGAGGACCCCCTCTGCATCCCCGGCATGGGCGAGGTCGCGGACCGTCTTGGGCGCGCCCTCGACCGGGGCGAGAAGATCGCGGTCTTCGGGGACTTCGACGTCGACGGCATGACCTCGACCTGCCTGCTCACGCTCGCCCTGCGTCGCCTGGGCGGCAGCGTGTTCCCGTTCATCCCGCACCGCTTTGGCGAGGGGTACGGCCTCTCCCGCGAGGCTCTCGCCCGCGTGCGCGAGGCGTGCGACCCGGACCTGGTGGTCACCGTGGACAACGGCATCGCCGCCGCCAGGGAGGTCGAATGGCTCGTGGCCGAGGGCGTCGACGTGGCGGTGACCGACCATCACGAGCCCGCGGACCTCGTGCCCCGGGGCGTTCCCGTGACCGACCCCAAGCTCTCCGACACCTGTCCCTCGCGCGACCTCGCGGGGGCGGGCGTGGCGCTCAAGCTCGTGTGCGAGCTCGGGCGGCGGCGCGGGGAGCCGGACCTCTGGCTCGAGTTCCGCGACGTGGCCGCCCTGGGGACGCTCTCGGACATGATGCGTCTCTCGGGCGAGAACCGCGCCCTCGTCTCCGAGGGCATCGAGCTCATGCGCCGCGGCGGCCGCCCCGGGCTCTCCGCCCTCGCCGCCACGGCGGGGCTCGACATCGCCGAGGCCACGGCGGACAGCCTGCCCTTCTCCATCATCCCGCGCCTCAACGCCGCCGGCAGGATGGGCTCCACGGACGCCGCGCTCGACCTTCTCCTCACGGACGACCCGGCGGAGGCGGTCGCGCTCGCCGGGAGGCTCGAGGCGGTGAACTCGGAGCGCCGCGAGACCGAGGCGGCGCTCGCCGAGGCCGCCCTCGCGGAGGCGGAGCGAACCTATCGCGGCGGGCGCGCCGTGGTCGTGGGGGGACGCGGCTGGCACGAGGGCGTGAAGGGCATCGTGGCCTCTCGCCTCGTGAGCCGCTACCACGTCCCCTCCATCGTCTTCTCCATCAACGAGGACGGCGTCGCCCGCGGCTCCGGCCGCTCGGTGGGCTCCGTCGACCTCTTCCGTGCCGTGGAGCAGTGCTCGGACGTCCTCGTGCGCTTCGGCGGGCACGCCGGCGCGGTGGGCGTCACCTGCGAGGCCGCTCGCCTGGACGAGTTCCGCGCGCGCCTCGAGCGCGCCCTCGACGAGCTGCCCGCAGAGCAGTTCGAGGACACGGGCGAGGTCACGGCCGTGGTCTCCCTCTCCGAGCTCACAGTGGAGGGCATAGACGCCCTCGAGAGCCTCCAGCCCTTCGGCCAGGGGAACAAGAAGCCCCTCTTCGCCGTCACGGGCGTGAGCATGCGAAGCCGGGTGCGCGTGGGCGCGGACGGCTCGCACCTGCGCTTTTTCGCCACCGACGGCGCGGGCGCCGTCGCCGCGATCATGTTCCGCGCGCCGGACCCCGAGCGCGCGGTCTCCTGGGAGGGGGTCGTCGACCTCGTCTTCGAGGCCGTCAACGAGACCTGGCAGGGGAGGACCAAGCCAAAGCTCATGGTGAAGGACATCCTCTTCCGCGACGTCGCGTCCCCCGCGGACCCCGAGGGGCCCTCCCTGGCGGACGAGCTCCTCTCCGGCGCCGGCGAGGGCGGCGAGCCCCTCTACGGCTCGGCGTCCCCCGGGCCCGGCCCCGCGCGCCGCGCCGAGCTCTCCCGCCTCTCCGGGGAGGAGCTCACGGACGCCCTGCGCCGCGCCCTCATTGGCGACGCGCCCCTCCTGCCCGCGCAGGCGGCGGCCCTCGAGCGCCTCGCCGCCGGCCGCTCCTGCCTCGCCGTCATGGCCACCGGGCGCGGCAAGTCGCTCGTCTTCCACCTGCACGCCGCCCGCGAGGCCATCGCCTGCGGCCGCGCCAGCGTGTTCGTGTACCCCCTGCGCGCCCTTGTCGCCGACCAGGCCTTCCACCTCTCGCAGGACCTCGCCCCCCTGGGCGTGACGGTCGAGGTCCTCACCGGCGAGACGCCGGGGCCGGAGCGCGAGCGGGTCTTCTCGGGCCTTGCGTCGGGGGAGGTCGACGTCGTGCTCACCACGCCCGAGTTCCTCTCCATCCACCGGGCGCGCTTCGCCGAGTCTCGCCGCGTGGGCTTTCTCGTGGTCGACGAGGCGCACCACGCCGGCGCCTCCAAGCCCGGTGACAGGGACGCCTACCTCGAGCTCCCCGCCATCCGCCGCGACCTGGGCGAGCCCGTGCGCCTCGCCGTTACCGCGACGGCCGAGACCGAGGTGGCGGCGCGCGTCTGCGACCTTCTCGCCATCGCGCGGAAGGACGTGGTCGTGGACGAGGCGACCCGCGGCAACCTCCGCGTGGACGACCTCCGCGAGCTGCGCGACCGCGACTCCGCCCTCGCCTCGATCATAGCCCGCGGCGAGAAGAGCGTGGTCTACGTCACGTCGCGCGACCAGGCGGTCTCGGTCGTGCGCATGCTGCGCCACCGCGTGCCCGAGCTCGCGGCGCGCGTCGCCTTCTACCACGCCGGCCTCTCGCGCGAGGTCCGAGGCCGCGTCGAGCGCGCCTTCCGCGGGGACGAGCTCGCCTGCATCGTCTCCACGAGCGCCTTCG
>CALUJT010000167.1 GCA_944321005.1 uncultured Atopobiaceae bacterium
GCGAAACATGGGCCCGCGCCCCAGGGCGGCGCCCACCTCGTCTGTCGGGGCGAAGGTGTCGTCCGCGGGGCAGCCCGCGAAGAGAAACGCCACGTCCGGCGAGAAGTGCCGCGCCGCGGCGCCCACGCCCCTCTCGCCGACCTCCTCCTGCGCGGAGACCGAGGCCACGACGTCAACGGAGAGGTCGTCGCGCCCGGCGAGCTCGCGCAGGGCGAGCAGCATGGCGCACACGCCCGCGCGGCAGTCGAGCGCCTTGCCAAACGCCACGCCGCGCCCGGCATCGTACGAGAAGGCGGTGTCCGGGACGAAGGGCTCGCCCATGCCCATGCCAAAGGCCTCGACGGCCTCCTCGCGCGACCTCGCGCCCACGTCGAGCATGAGGCCCGCCTTGCCGGAGGCCCGCTCGGCCTCGGTCCAGAAGTGTGGCGGCTTAACGCCCACCACGCCGCGAACCCACGTGCCGTCCGTCGCGCGCACGAGCACGCCCTGGCCAGCGAGCGCGCCGGGGGAGAAGCGCCCCAGCTCGACGAAGCTCATCGTGCCGTTTGAGAGCACGGACTTGACCATGCCGCCCACCTCGTCGCCGTGGGCGTCCAGCATGAGGACGGGCTTCTCGCCCGTGAAGTTGCGCGGGGTGACGAGGCCGTCGCGCAGCGTGTTCTCCTCGACGGAGGCCCATCCCGCGCAGAACGAGCGGACCACGGAGAGCGTCTCGTCCTCGAAGCCGGAGGGCGCCTTCGCGTTTGAGAGCGCGCCGAGAAGTTCCGCGAGCTCAGTCTCGTTGATGTCCATGACCGTCCTTTCGTCGGGCATTCGCCGCTGCGGGTAGCGCTGTCGAGAGTATAGTAGCGCGTGCGGCCCCGGCCCGATTCCCCTCGCTGCGCGCCCTCCGCCGAGGGGGCGGGGCCTCTGGCAGAGTCGAGCGCCCCTCACGCCCCCTGCGCCCGATAGAATGCTACCAACGGCTCCACACGGGGAGGTGCACCATGGCAAACCTGCTGAAGGAACGCTACGACGCGCTGGTCGAGAAGTGGGTGGCGCTGCCCGACGAGCGCCGCGAGAAGCTCCTGGACGAGTTCGTTCCCGACTACGTCTACAACTCCGAGAAGATCGAGAACGAGGAGCTCACGTTTGCCACGGTGAGCCAGATCGTTAGGGGGGACGCCGTCGAGAACTACACCGGTGACGTAGAGGTTCTCGTGGAGACGCGAAACCTCAAGGTGTCCTGGGACCTCGCGCGCACCAAGCTTGCCGAGGACCCCTGCCTCTCCGAGGAGCTCATCCAGGAGGCGCAGGGTCTCGTCACTATGGGGACCTACAGCGAGAGGCTCCTGCTCGCGGGAGAGCGCCCGGGCACGTTCAAGCTCGAGAACTACGTGGGCGGCCCGGCGAGCATCGGCATCCCCGCGGTGGAGGTCCCTCGCGCGGTGGGCGTCCTCGCGGACGACGTGAACTCGTACCTGGAGGAGGGCCGCCGCCACCTCACCATCGCCGCGTACGTCCACGCGCGCCTCTTTGAGATCCATCCCTTCGCAGACGGCAACGGCCGCACCGCACGTCTGCTCATGAACGGCGTGCTTCTCGCCATGGGCATGCCGCCCATCGTGATTCGCGCACAGGACCACGGCGCCTACCACGCCGGGCTCGACGTCTTCCACCTCGAGGGCGACATCAGCCCCTTCCGGCGCTTCCTCAGGAACTCGACGCTCCTCACCTGGGAGGGGCTCCTCGACTGACGCGGCAGGGGTGCTGACGGGGCGCCGGACAAAAGTTCCGGGGCGGCAGGTCTGGTTGGCTGGTGGCTGGCATGTTCAATCCCTACGACTTCAATCGCGACGGACGCTGGAGCATGCCCGAGCGGACCGTCACGCACTACTACATAGGCGAGGAGTACCGCCGCGCGGACGCCGAGGGCGGCGGGGGCCCGCGCTACGAGAGCGGGTGCGGCTCGTGCCTGAACGGGTGCGGGTGCCTCCTGGTTATTCTCGTCTTCGCCTGCATTTTGATCTGGGGGCTTGCGGGTTGCGTCTTCGGGTAGCGAGCTTGTCTCGGCCTGCCTCGTGGAGGAAATCCGAATCCGCTCAAAAAAGTCCTTGCATCGCCCCGTGCGGGCGTGCATAATAATCGAGCTGCCTGAAGAGGTTCGCGAAATGGTGGGTGTAGCTCAGTTGGTAGAGCGACGGACTGTGGCTCCGTAGGTCGAGGGTTCGAGACCCTTCGCCCACCCCATTTAATCGAATACGGATCGTTAGCTCAGCTGGTAGAGCAGGGGACTCTTAATCCCAAGGTCCAGGGTTCGAACCCCTGACGATCCACCACGATAGCTTCGGCCGGGTGCCCGCGTGGCGCCCGGCCGTTTTCGTATGTCGCGGGCCTCCGCCCCCGTTTGCCCCGCCCCCTGAGGCGGGCGTTGAGGTGCGGACCGGCTCCCGTGGTATCCTGCGGTGGCACACGGGAACAGAGGAGGAGCATGTCAGACAGGCGCAAGGAGACCAACCCGGCAAAGCTGCGCGGCCCCGCGGGGCTCGTTGCCTCGATCGTCGTCGTGCTGCTGGCGGTGTGCCTCTCGGGCGCGCTGCCCTCCCTCACGGGCGGCCCCGGCTCGGACGCCCCGGCTGTCTCCGCGGGCGCCGAGCTCTCGTACAGCCCCTGGAGCTTCGACGAGTACCCGGAGTGCTACCGCGAGATGGGCCCGGCGGTGGTGGACGTCGAGCTGGGGCCCGGCGAGGCTCGCTACGAGGGGCTCGACTCCCTCGGGCGCACCGGGCGCGCCGTCGCGCTGGTGACCTACGACATGATGCGCGAGGGCAGCGACCGCGAGCGCGAGGACATCCACGAGATCCACCCCTCGGGCTGGGGGCACAACCGCGAGGTCGACATCAAGATGCCAGGCGAGAAGACCTACCATGGCGCGCTCTTCAACCGAAGCCACCTCCTGGCCAAGTCCCTCGGCGGGGACGACGCGGCGCACAACCTCATCACGGGAACGCGCCCGCAGAACGTGGGCGACAACCGCGGCCAGGACGGCGGCATGGCCTACACCGAGGGCATCGCGCGCGACTGGCTCTGGGACAACCGCGACGGCACGGTCTTCTACTCCGCCGCCCCCGTCTACGAGGGCGACGAGCTCCTGGCAAGGAGCGTGATCGTGGACGTGCGGTCCTCGGACGGGGAGCTCGACCTCAGGGTGGAGGTCTTCAACACCGCGTACGGCTTCGACATCGACTATGCCACGGGCGAGTTCGAGATCGTGGGGGAGTGAGGCGGCAGTGGCCGAGAAGAACGTCGAGAAGAACGTCGAGAAGAACGTCGAGAAGAGCGACGGCCTCGCGGCCGTGAGGCGCGCGCTGGAGCCCGAGCCCCGTCTCATGGAGGGCGTGGTGCGGACGGACCGCGAGTGGGAGGGCAAGATCTTCTCGGTCGAGCACCTGCTGGTCGAGCTCTCGGACGGCAGCCGGGACTGGCGCGAGATCGTGCGGCATCACGGCGGGGCGGGCGTCGTCGCCGTGATGGGGGGTCGGGTGTGCCTCGTGCGGCAGTATCGCGTGGCTCTGGGGCAGATGACGCTCGAGATTCCCGCCGGCAAGGTGGACCCCGGCGAGCCCCGCGACGTCTGCGCCGCGCGCGAGCTCACCGAGGAGACGGGGCTCGTGGCCGAGCGGCTGGAGCTCCTGACCGAGTCCTACGGTGCGCCCGGCTTCACGAACGAGCACACCTCCGTCTACTTCGCCCATGGGCTCACCCAGGGGGCGTCCCGCCCGGACGAGGGCGAGTTCGTGGGCGTCGTGTGGGTGGACGTGGAGGACGCCGTGGAGGCCATCCGCCAGGGGCTCATCCAGGACGCCAAGACCGTCGAGGGCATTCTCGCCGCGAAGGCCTACGGGATGCTCTAAAATGTTTCCCGCGCTCGTCCATCGCGCCCTTAGCTCAGTTGGATAGAGCCGCGGACTTCTAATCCGAAGGTCGGGGGTTCGAATCCCTCAGGGCGCACCAGACCGCTTGCGAGCCGGGTGTCGGAGACGGCGCCTGGCTCGATTCGCGCCTCTGGCCGCATGGACGCGCGCGCTCGCGTAATTGTGCGCGAGGGAACGGTTTCATGTGCTGCATACTGAACTGGTGGCTCAGGTGGCCTCGCCCGTTGGAAGGAGCGCGCGTTGATTTACACAATGACGTTGAACCCCGCCCTCGACTATGTCATGCACCCCCTGACGCTCGACATGGGATTCACCAACCGTTCCTCCAACGAGGAACTCCACTGCGGTGGAAACGGCATCAACATCGCCACCCTCCTGAACGAGCTCGACACGCCCAGCATCGCCATGGGCATTGCCGCGGGCTTCACGGGTGACTACCTCCTGCGCCGTCTTCAGGAGAAGGGCATCGCGAGCAACTTCGTCCTTCTCGACCGCGGGTACACCCGCATCAACGTCAAGCTCAACGGCATCGTCATGACGATGGTCAACGGCATGGGCCCCAAGATTCCGGAGAAGAAGGTCGACGAGCTCCTGGGCCGCATGGACGTCGTCGGCGCCGGCGACACCCTCGTCCTCACGGGCTCCATCCCCAACAGCCTGCCCGAGGACATGTACATGCAGATCATGCGCCGCCTCGGCGGGCGCGGCATCCAGTTCGTCGTGGACGCCCCGGGCCAGCTCCTCATGGAGTCGCTCGAGATGCACCCGTTCCTCATCAAGCCCAACAACCACGAGGTCGGCCGCATCTACGGCGTGAACATCGAGGAGCCCGAGGAGTGCATGCCCTACGCGCACAAGCTCCAGGAGAAGGGCGCGCGCAACGTCATCATCTCCTGCGGCGGGCACGGCTCGCTGCTGCTTGACGAGAACGGCGCGGAGCACATCGTCCCCACCGCCAAGATCAAGCTCGTCAACGCCACGGGCGCCGGCGACTCCATGGTGGGCGGCTTCCTCTCGCAGGTCACACGCGGCGTCGACTACGAGACCGCCCTCATCTTTGCCTCCGCGTGCGGCACCGCCACCGCCGCGAGC
>CALUJT010000168.1 GCA_944321005.1 uncultured Atopobiaceae bacterium
ATCTTTGATGCCCGCGCGCCCGTGCGCGGGCGCGCGGCGGGCGACTTAACGTCCCGCTTGTTCTTCTCGCCGCAATCTGGCGGCGATTGGGCAACATCATTGATTATCTCGAGGGTTGATATAAAAGCTTTTGCCCAATCGCCGGGCCGGACGGCGGGAGGGGGCTTTGCAGAAGGACATTGCCGTCCCCCATACCCAATCGCAAGCGGTTTTGGCAGAGACGGGCGGCGAGAAGGACATTGCTTTCCCTCCAGGCCCAATCGCCCGAGGGTTCGACAGCGGGCCGACAAGCGCGGCCTAGCGCCGGCGACGCCGGCGGCTCTCCCTCAGGACGTCCCGCGCGACCCAGACGCCCAGGACGAAGGCCACCAGGTAGCCGATGAACCCGATGATGGGGATGCCAAAGATGACGGGCTGGATGCGCGCGTAGTAGACGACCGAGGAGCCGATGAAGAGGCCCGCCACGATGACGCTCATCGTGAGGCGGTTGGCGATGCGCGAGACGTCCTCGAGCGGGTCCTCGGTGCCGGCGAGGTCGAGGTTCACGCGGAGCTGGCCGCGCGTGAGCATGCGCATGGCGAGGCCCAGCTCGCCCGCCGCGCCGAGAAGGCCGTGCGTGGCGGCCACGGTCTCGCTCGCGAGGCGCCTGAGCTCGTCGGCGGCGAGCTGGTCGAGCGCGGTGTGGGCGCGCACGTGGCTCTGGATGATGTCCACGATCGAGGCGTCCGGCAGGAGCTGGTGCACCACGCCCTCGAGGGTCACGAGCGAGCGCGCGAGCATGGTGATGGAGCCGGGGAGCTCGATGCCGTTCTTCTGCGCCATGGAGATGATCGAGTTCATGAAGGCGCCTATGTCGAGCTCGGAGAGGTCGGCCGTGCCGTAGTCCGCGACGATGGCGTCGAGGTCCGCGAGCAGGTGCGCCTGGTCCACGTTCGCGATGCTCGAGACCGAGAAGCGCATGAGGCCGTCAGCGAGCGCCGCGGAGTCGCGCCTGCCCACGGCGAGCACCATGTCGCTCACGGCCTGGCGGTCGTGCGCGGAGAGGCGACCCATGATGCCGAGGTCCATGTAGACGATCTTGCCCCCGCGGATCACGAGGTTGCCCGGGTGCGGGTCCGCGTGGAAGAAGCCGTCGTCGAGCATCTGGGTGGTGTAGTTGTCCGCGAGCTTGGTGCCGATCTCGGCGAGGTCGTAGCCCTCGGCAACGAGGCGCGCGGTGTCGTTGATGGGGATGCCCTCGACGTAGTCCATGACCACAACGTGCCGCGTGCAGAGCGCGGGATAGGGCTTGGGGCAGTCGATGAAGGCGCATCCGGCGTTGTTGCGGCGGAACTCCTCGAGGCTCCTCGCCTCCACGAGGAAGTCCGTCTCCTCGCGGAAGGACTGCCAGAGCTCGTCCACGACGGACTGCAGGTCGACGAACTGGTCGTCCCCCATGAAGCGGCTCGCGTAGCGCGCGAGCGAGCGGATGATGGAGATGTCCTGCGCCATGATCTCCTGCACGTGCGGGCGCTGGATCTTGACGGCCACGAGCTCGCCCGAGACCAGGCGCGCCTTGTGGACCTGCGCCACCGATGCCGAGCCCAGCGGGCGGTCGTCGATGGCGTCGAAGATCTCCTCGAGCGGGGTCTCGTACTCCGCTCGGATGGCCTCGATCACGGTCTCGCGGTCCATGGGCTCCACGCTCGTCCTGAGCTTGCCCAGCTCGCGCGTGAAGCTCTCCGGGAGGATCTCGGACCTCATGGAGAGGATCTGCCCGGCCTTGACGAAGGTGGGGCCCAGCTCCTCGAGCATGCGGCGCAGCCCCTCGGGCGTGAGGCCGTGGAAGATGTCGTAGCGCCGGACGATCTTGACCATCTCGCCTATGCGGGCGAGGCGCGAGGCGGTGGTGAGCCCGTAGTCCTCCGCTCCGGCGGCGCGACCCCCGAAGATGCCGATCGTCTGGGAGGACTCGCGCCGCGCCTCGCGCTTCTTCACGGCGGCGTACCAGGCGTCGAGGATGTCGTCCGGCGTCTTGGTGGTGGTGGGCATCTGCCGGTGGGGCAGCTCCGTGCCCATGATGTTTCCCCAGGAGCGGCGCTCCTCGGCGGGCTCGGGCTCGGGCTTGGGGCGCGGGACGTACGCGGGGGCGTCGCCTGCGGAGGCGGGCGCAGGCTCCGGCTCCGGGGCCGGTGCGGGCGCGGTCTCGGGCGCCGGCGCGGGCCTGGCCCCGGCCCCGGGCGCCGGCGAGACGACGTCGGACGAGCCGGCGCCGGGCGACGCCGCGCCCTCCGCTGGCCCGTCGTTCTTCTCGTCCCCTCTTTCGGCGACCGGGGCCCGGCTCTCGCCGAGCTCCCGGTCGTCCTGGCGTCCTGCCTGCGTCACGCGGCCCCCCAGCGGCTACTTGTCGTCTGCGGCCTCGTCGTCGGCGTCCTCGACGTCAACCCTCACGGCCTGGGCGTCGAGCTCCGCGGACATCTCGGCGACCTTGGCCGCGTAGGCCGCGCGCTCCTCGGGCGTCATGGCCTCGAGGCGGGAGCGCAGCGCCTTGTCGGCAGTGCCGTCGATGACCTCCCTGGCCTTGCGCGTGAGCTCCTGGTTGAGCGTCTTGCCCTGCTCGACCGTGAGCTCGCCCTTCTTGACGAGCTCGTCGACCACCTCCTGGGACTTCTCGGCGCCCATGGCAACGGCGCCGACGCTGGCAAGGAAGAGCTTCTTCAGGCCCTCGGTCACATCGAAGTCAGACATGGTGTGCTCCCTTCTCGCGTTCTGGAGACGCCCGACGCGTCAGCTCTATGGTCACCCTTCTACCCATCCGGGGCGCCGGGATTTCGGTGACGGGACGCTCGGGCGGGCAAGCGTCAGCGGCGGCCGAGAAGAACCTCTCGCAGCTCCCCCACGCTGGACGCCACGGCGCAGGCGCCCGCGCCCTCGAGCTCGCCCGGGGCGGCGGTGCCCCCGTACGTGACGCCCACGCACGGCACCCCGCAGGCTGCCGCGGCGTCGACGTCGTGGTGCCGGTCCCCCACCATGACGGCGTCGGAGGGCGCGAGGCCCAGCGCCTCGATGGCGCGCGCGATGGTCCCGGCCTTGTCCGCCTGCTCGTCCGACGTCTTGCCGAGGCAGACGTCGAAGAGCCCCGCCACGCCGTTGTCCGCCACCGCCCGCATCACCAGCGGCTCGCGCTTGGACGAGGCCACGGCGAGGCGGCGACCCGCGGAGCGCAGCTCCTCCAGGAGCTCGCGCATGCCCGGGTAGAGCGGCCAGCCCTCGATGCCGAGGTCCTTGTAGATGGCGCGGTACTCGGCCGTGACCTGCGCCGCCTCCTCGGACGAGAGGCCAAAGACGAGGGAGAACGCCTGCGGGAAGGGAGGGCCTATGATGAGCGGCACCCTCACGAGGTCCTCCTCGGGGACGCCGTGGGCGGAGAGCACCGCCCGCGCCGTGGCGCAGATGCCGTCCACCGTGTCTGCCAGCGTGCCGTCAAAGTCAAAGATCACGAGCTCGCGGCCCGTGACGTCCTCGCCCGTGAGCGCCATGAGGCCCCCTTCCGCAGTTTTGCCTCCGCCCAGCGTAGCACGTCGCGGGCTCCGCGGGCCGCGCCGGCCCCACGAGGCCGTCCGTCGAGTCGCGGGGCCAAGCGCCGCGCACGGGGTATCATGGCTACATCCCATGACTTCTGGAGGGAACCATGCGCGTCGAGCCCATCACCTGCTACCGCCCGCGACCGGAGGCAGTCGCGGAGTTCGTCTCGCCCCCGTACGACGTCTTCGACCGCGCCGGGGCGGCGGCCTACGTGGCGGAGCACCCGTCGTCGTTCCTCGCGATCGACCGCCCGGAGACCGGCTTCCCGCCGGAGCACGACATGTACGCGGACGACGTCTACCAGAGGGCGCACGACCTCCTGGCCGAGCGCGTGGCGGACGGCACGCTCCTGCGCGACGGCACCCCGTGCTTCTACCTCTACCGCCTCGTGCGCAACGGACGCGCCCAGACGGGCGTGGTGGCCGCGTGCTCCTTCGACGACTACAACAACGGCATCATCCGCCGCCACGAGCTCACGCGCAGGAGCAAGGAGGACGACCGCGCGCGTCACATAGAGGCCACGGGCTGCCAGACGGGGCCGATCTTCCTCGCGTACCGCGACAACCCCGTCCTCGAGGCGCTCATCGAGGCCGCAAAGACGGCCGACCCGCTCTTCGACTTCACGGACGAGACCGGCGTCCGCCACACCGTCTGGCGCGTGGCGCGCCCGGCGGCGGTGGAGTCGCTGCGCATGATGTTCGAGCACGTGCCGCGCGCCTACATCGCGGACGGGCACCACAGGGCCGCCTCCGCCGCGCGCGTCTGCCAGCGGATGCGCACGGAGGCGGGCGGGCGCCACACCGGCACCGAGGCCTACAACTTCCTGCTCTGCGCGCTCTTCCCCGCGAGCCAGCTCACCGTCCTGCCCTACGACCGCGTGGTGGCGGACATAGGCGGCCTCTCGGAGGAGGGGCTCGTGCGGGCGCTCGAGGACGCGGGCCTCTCGGTGGGGCCCCGCCGCGAGACCGCCGTCGAGCCCACCGCGCGGGGACGCCTGGGCATGTACGCCTACGGGGCGTGGCGCGAGCTCGCCCTCACCGGCGAGCGCCCGGACGACCCGGTGGCCTCGCTCGACGTGTCCCTCCTGCAGGACCGCGTGCTCGGCCCCGTCCTGGGCGTCGGAGACCCGCGCGAGGACAGGCGCGTCTCCTTCGTGGGCAGGACGGCGGGCACGGCCGAGCTCGAGCGCCGCGCCGGCGAGGGGGGCGTGGCCTTCACGCTCTTCCCCACCTCGGTGGCCGAGCTCATGGACGTGGCGGACGCCGGCCTCCTCATGCCGCCCAAGTCCACGTGGTTCGAGCCCAAGCTCATGAGCGGGCTCTTCATACGGCGCGTGAGCCATCGCGAGAGCGTGCTCGACGCCGCCAGGAGGCGCCTGGAGCAGCAGGAGTAGGCCGCGGGCGCGACGCGCGGGG
>CALUJT010000169.1 GCA_944321005.1 uncultured Atopobiaceae bacterium
TTCTAACAACTCGAACGTTACGTGCGAATCACGCTATATGGTTGCGGTGCATCTCCCCTCACCGCGTAGCGCCGCGTGAAAGCCTAGGGCCTGAAGGGCTCCGGGCTGTTCTGCGGGGTGAGCTGGATGACCATGGGAACGCCCATGGAGGCGAGCTCGTTCAGGGCGTCGACGTCGTCCTGGCCGCAGTTAATGTTGCGGTTGTAGGTCTTGACGATGTTCATCGAGGTGATGTTGCCGAGGATGATCTCGTCGAACTTGACGCCGGCCTTGGCGAGCTTGACGTAGACCTCGGGCTTCTTGACAACGATGAACAGGCGCTGGGCGTCGTACTTGCCGGCGAGGATGTTGGCCGCGGCCTTCTCGACGGGCAGGACGGACAGCTTGCAGGTGGCCGGGGTGGCCATGCGCAGAACCTGCTTCTGGGTGGCGTCCTCGGCCACCTGGTCGTCCACGACCATGAAGCGGCTGACCTGACGGGCGTTTGCCCAGAGGTTGCCGACCTGGCCGTGAATCAGACGAAAGTCAACACGTGCTCCAACGATCATGCTACTCAACTCCTTCTTTCTCGAGGTGGTTGACGAGGGGCGCAGAGCGCAGGGAGATGGTGTCGCTCACCGTCCCCTCCGTGTCGAACATAACGAGCTCGTTGACGCCGGCTCGCGTGATGCCGTGGGGGACGTAGAGGGTGGCGATGGGACCGATCTCCCAGTACCTGCCTACGTTGACCCCGTTGACAAACGCGACGCCCTTGCCAAAGCCCGTAGTGTCTATGTAGGTGTCCGCCGCCTCGTCCAGCGTGAACTCGAAGCGCGAGAAGGACGGCGTCCCCTTGGCCCAGCCGGCGGAGTAGTCGATCTTGGAGACGTCCTCGAACGAGAGGCGCCACGCCTCCCAGTTGAGGATGAAGTGCAGGTCGACGCACACGCCCGTGCGGATGCCCTTGCGCTGGGTGTCCGCCAGGAACTTGTGGCCGTAGTTCACGCGGCCCATGTTCTCCACGAGGACGTCCAGCTGGTTGTCCTTCTGGGGCAGGGCGTAGCGGATGTCCTCGCCGATGTGCTCCTGGTACTGGGTGGCCACGAGCCCGCCGTTGACGTAGACCTGCGCGCGGTCGCGCCCGTCCACCACGCGGATGCGCTCGGGCTCGAGCGTGTCGCGCTCGACCTGCGCGCGGTAGAGCACGTAGCCGTAGCTCTGGCCCATGTCCTCCATCGTCTGGGGGTAGAGCGAGCGCACGGGCTCGGGGTCAAGCGCGTCGAGGTTCTGGAAGAGGCCGGTGCGGCCGGTGAGCTCGATCTTCTGGGCCGGGACGTCGACCGCGGACTTGACCAGCGGATCGGCGGTCCAGTTTTCCGGGAAGAGGTCGCGCACCACGTCGCGCAGCTTGTACCACTTCTCCGTGGGGTTGCCCTCCTCGTCGAGGGGGGCGTCGTAGTCGTAGGAGGTGACCTGGTGCAGGTCGTGCGTGTGGCGGGCGGAGCAGCCGTTCATGAAGCCGAAGTTGGTGCCGCCGTGGAACATGTACAGGTTGATGGACCCGCCGAGCTCCAGGAGCTCGCGCACGGAGTCCGCCAGGTCCCGGGCGTCGCGGCGGATGACGTTCTCACCCCAGCGGTTGAACCAGCCGTCCCAGAACTCCATGCACATGAGGGGCCAGTTCTTGCCGTGCTCCTCGTGGAAGGCCTTGAGCTGGGCGAAGTTCTCGCCCGCACGGGAGCCAAAGTTGCCGGTGACGAAGACGTCGTCATCGATGAGCGTGCCTGCGCGCAGGCATCCGCGCCACGGACCGTCAGAGGTGCACAGGGGGACATCCACCCCGCGGTCGAGCATGAGGTCGCGGATGTCGCGCAGGTACTCCTTGTCCTCGCAGTAGGAGCCGTACTCGTTCTCCACCTGCATCATGAGGATGTTTCCACCGCGTGTGATCTGGCGCTCCTCGAGGATGGGCATGAGGGCGTCGTAGTAGGAGGCAACGCGGGCAAGGAACTTGGGGTCGCGCGAGCGCGGACGCATGAAGCGGTCCGCGAGGAGCCAGGCGGGAAATCCGCCCCACTCCCACTCCGCGCAGATGAACGGGGACGGGCGGACGATGGCCCAGAGGCCGAGCTCGGCCGCCTCGTCCAGGAAGCGCGCGATGGCGAGCCCGCCCGAGAAGTCGAACTCGCCGGGGCGGGGCTCGTGGAGGTTCCAGGGGACGTAGGTCTCAACGGTGTTGAAGCCCATCGCCTTGAGGTTGTAGAGGGAGTGGCGCCAGTCGGAGGGGTGCACCCGGAAGTAGTGGATGGACCCGGAGAGGATGCGGAGGGGCTCTCCGTCGAGCAGGAACTGATCGCGAATCTCAAACGTGTGCTTGGCGACGCTCTCGTTCGAACCCAAAGGAAACACCTCGTCTCACGTGATCTCGACAGCGCAACGCAGTGTAGCCATCATACATGTCTTCGTCATATTTTTGTCCACTTTATGAAGATAGCTGTGAGCGGTCGTTTTTCTCTGGTGAGTGGTACCCATTATTTGCCCAGTTAGACGGTGGTGTTGTTCCAAAATTGTAAACAAACTGCAGCTCAGAACATACAGAAACTGGTAGTAACGACTCTAACAGTTGGTTCTCTTTCTCCATACCAGACAAAGGGGCCTCGGGACCCGCGCCCGAGGAAGTATGATTGCCTCACCACCATTTCGAGCAAGGGGGACCCATGATCTCTACCGTCACGCTCAACACCTCCATCGACAAGGCCTACCAGCTCGCGTGCCCGCTCGTGGACGGCACCGTCATGCGCGTGGAGACCTGCATAGACAACGCCGGCGGCAAAGGGCTGAACGCGGCCCGCGCGGTTGCCACCTGCGGCGAGAAAATCGTTGCCACCGGCTTTGTGGGCGGCAACAACGGCCGCCTCCTCTGCGAGCTTCTGGACGCGGACGGCATCGAGCACGACTTCGTGAGCGTGGCCACGGAGACCCGCTGCTGCATCAACGTCCTGGAGCCCAACGGCCGCTCGACGGAGTTCCTGGAGCCCGGCCGTCCCGTTACCGAGGACGAGGTCGCCGCCGTGCGCCAGAAGGTTGGCGAGATCGCGGCGCGCGCCGACGTGGTGACCTTCAACGGCTCCGTGCCCAAGGGCGCGGGTGACGGCATCTACCGCGAGCTGGTGGAGATCGTGCGCGCAGCCGGCAAGCCGGCGATCCTGGACACCTCGGGCGCCCTTCTCGTGGGCAGCCTCCCCGCCCGCCCCACGATGATCAAGCCCAACACGGATGAGATCCAGGCCATCCTGGGCCGCAAGCCCGAGTCCATCGACGAGATCTACGCCGCGGCGCGCGAGGTCCACGAGACCTACGGCATCGAGAAGGTCGTGGTCTCGCTGGGCGGCGACGGCTCCGTGATGGCCTGCTCCGAGGGCGTCTTCCGCGGGCGCGCGCCCAAGATCGAGGTCGTGAACCCCGTGGGCTCCGGCGACACGATGGTGGGCGCCTTCGCCGTCGCCATGGCGCGCGGCATGGCCGTGGAGGAGCAGCTCGCCTACGCGATGGCATGCGCGAGCGCCAACTGCCTCACGCCCTCGACCGGCCACTTCGACATGGCGGTCGCCGAGGAGCTGCGCGCGGGCACGTCGGTCGAGAAGGTCGCGTAGGTTCGTAAGACGCTACCGGGCCCGGCCCGTTCATCTCGTGTGCTCAAACAGCTTCGCTACGCGAAGAACTGCGCCACGAGAAGAACGGGCCGGGCCTTGTGTGGCTAACGTTGTCGGCTTGCCCGCGCGTCGGGCGCCGCTGGGCGACTTGAACTCTAAAGGTTAGAGCAGGGTGACGGTGAAGGAGTAGGACTTGGTCTCGCCGGGGGCCGCCACCTGGACGTTGCGCTTGTGCTCGAAGACGTCGTCCTCGTCGTTGCAGGTGGAGAGGCCCACCCAGGGCTCCAGCGCCACGAAGGGGCCGTCGTTGGCCGAGGACCAGACCACCAGGTAGGGCAGGTCATCGAAGGAGACCTCCACGCCCTTCTCGGCATTCTTGGAGCGCAGGCGCACGGTGCGGGATGTGAGCTCGTCGAGGATCTGCGCGTCCTTGTGGAAGAGCTCGTGGGCGAGCGGCAGCACGCGCGTGCCCTCGAGGACGGGGTGGCGCACGTCGATGTCTATGAGGCCGGTCTCCGTGACGGGCTCCGGGGCAGTGCAGGTCTCCTCGTGCTCGAACTCGAGGTAGCAGTCCTCGTAGGAGTCGCCCTCGACAAAGGGGCACCTGAAGCCGGGGTGGCCGCCCACCTGGAAGGGCATGGGGCGCTCGCCCGTGTTGGTGACCTCGTAGGTCATGGTGAGGGTGGCGTCGCTTACCTCGTAGCGGCTGCGCAGTTCAAAGGGATAGGGGTAGCTCGCCATGGTCTCGTCGTCGCTGCGGATGACAAAGCTCGCGTCCTTCTCGTCCGCGTGCTCGAGCTCCCAGGTGCGCTTGCGCACGACGCCGTGACGCGGCATGGAGAGCTCGCTGCCGTCCTGCGTGACGGCCCTGTCCCCGCGGATGCTGCCGCAGATGGGAAAGAGGATCGGCGCCTGGCCGCCCCAGTAGGCGGGGTCTCCCTGCCAGAGGTACTCGAGGCCCTCCGCATCCTTGATCGAGGCCAGCGTCCCTCCCACCTCCGTGAGGCCGACGCTGATCTTGTTGGTGGAGATAGTGCAGATGGTACCCATGCTTCCTCCTTCTCCGGGCGGCGCGTCCCGTGGCTCCGCATGACACCATCGTCGCACATCGCCTGACAGTTTGACCTGAGCAAACCGTCATTGCTTGACAGTTTGACCTGAGCAAACTGTCAAGCGGGCGCCGGGCGGAGCTCAAGGCAAGCCGAGAAGGACGGAGCGCCGCCGGCGGTCACGCCCACCGCGAGCGTGCCTCCCATGGACTCCGCAAGCGCGCGGGCGACGGCGAGGCCGAGGCCCGTGCCGCCGCCGCTGCGGGAGGGGTCTCCCTGGTAGAAGC
>CALUJT010000170.1 GCA_944321005.1 uncultured Atopobiaceae bacterium
CGCAGCGCTGGAGCGTCTTGTCGGGCGCGAAGGTGCCGTCGCCCTGGCCGGTCATGACGCCGTTCGAGGCGACCCACTCCACGGCGTCGTGGTACCAGGCGTCGTCGGGGACGTCGGGGAACACAGGGGCCTCCCCCTCGACAAATTCGGCCCTCACCGTGACGTCAGCGTTGGGCATGACAAAGGTGCGCGTGTTGCCCACTCCGGAGACGGTCACGTCGTTGCCGTTGGAGTCCGTGACGGTGAGGGACTGGAGCGTGTAGCCCCGCTCGGGCTCGGCCGTGACGGTGACGGTCGAGGCGACAAGCGGGTTCGCGCTGCTGGTCGAGACCGTGCCGTGGTCGGAGGCTTCAAGGCTCACGTTGCGGCTGCCCACGTACTCCATCCAGACGTCGACAGATCCGTAGTCCCACGTGGCAACCGGAACCTCGAAGTAGTTCTCGCGCAAGGGGTAGGTGTCGTAGTTGAGCTCGTCACCCATTATCTTGATGAGCTCGGCGGTGTATCCGGGCTCGGGGGTGACGGTCACGATGACGGTCTCGCCGGAGCTTGGGTTGGTGTTGGAGACCTCTGCAGTGCCGTTGGAGATGGTGGGGATGAACTTGGTCTTGAAGCCAATCTCCACCACGACGTCCGAGTCGGGCATGGTGAAGGTGAACTGGGTTTTCCCCTCGCTCAGCATGTCGCCAGACGCCTTGATTACGCTGTCGTCCTTGTCCCGTGCGGTGAAGTGGGTGACCCAGCGCCTGCTGGAGGGGGTGACGGTCACGGTGACCTGCTCGCCCGCAACGGCGCTGTCCGTGCTCAGCTCGATGGAGCTGCCGGCTGCAAGGAATCTCGTGACGGGATACGTCGTGATCTTGTGTTCTTCACCCTCTGCGGGAGTGAAGGTCGCGAAGATGGCAACGTCGGCGTCTGGCATCGTGAACGTGTAGGTGTCACCGGAGCCGGAGAGGGCGGGGTACTCGCCGGTGATGCAGTTCATGACAGAGATGGAATCCAGCTTGTAGCCCTCGTCGGGCATGGCGACGAGCGTCACCTTCGAGCCCACCGCGTGGCTCTCTCCGTCGACGACGTAGACGGTGCCGTGCTCGGGCTTGTCTCGATAGAAGCCCACGCCGCGCATCTGGACGTCGGACTCGATGAAGGTTGCGGAGAGCGTCACGTCCGCATCCGTCATGGTGAAGGTTCGGGTGCTGCCTGTGCCGTAAACGGGAATCTCCCGGTCAAACGCGTCGACCGCGGAGATGGTGCCCAGCTTGTATCCGGCGTCCGGGTGGGAGGTGATGGTGACGGTCTCTCCCTTTCCGATGGGGCCCTGCGGACTCACGGTCAGGGTGCCGTGCTGCAGGTTGGTGGGGAGGTTGACGTAGCGGCCGCCGGACACGATGACGGTCACCTGCTTGGTCGCTGACGCATATTCGCCCGTCTCCGTGGCAGTGATGGTGATGGTTGCGTTGCCAGCACCCTTGAGGGTGACGAGCCCGCTGCTGGAGACCGTGGCAACGCCCGTGTTGCTGGAGGAGTACGTCAGCTTGCCGTCGCCGGACGTGCTGGCGTTGAGGTTGAAGGCTGGGTCGTTGAAGTCTTTGTAGAAGGAGCTCTGACACGTGATGGTCTGGGTCTTGAGCTGGATTTTCTCAATGTTCGCCGTTACGGTAACGTCGCCAACGGGCATGGTGAACGTGGCGCTGTTCTTCTTCTGGGCGACAACCGTCTTGGTCGAGTTGCCCCAAGATACGGTGATCGACTTCAATTGATACTCGTCGCTAAGGCGGTAGATGATGGTGACCTCCGTGCCAGCCTTTGCGCTCGAGTGGTCTCTGTAAATTCGGCCGACCGAGGGCTGCACCAGGGTTATGTCGAATTCAGTTGAAGGATCAGGCTCGGGCTTGGTGTCCTCGATGAGATCGAGATACGCGGAAAGCTTGCTTCGTAGCTCAGAAACCGTATAGGTCTTGCCCGAGGCGGAGAAATCGAAGGACTGCTCGTAGATGGTCCGGTACCCTCCAGAGATTCCCTTGGAGAAGCTCGCTCCCGTTACCTTGTACTGAGGATTGATTATGTTGAGATAATGTCCGACTTTTTCGTAGGTGTCATGGTCCTCTATAGAGGCCAGAAGGACAGAATTATTAAAGTTATGGTATGTTTTAACATAACCGTAGTTCGGGTGATACGTGCGCTCTTCCTTGTTCATATACATCTCGAATGCCGCGCGGAAGCCAGAGTCACCGCTCTCTTCATAGATCTTCTTCTCGCTGTCATACAGCTGTTGGAAGGCCATATCTACGGAACTGGAGCCGAAGGCGAAGTTCTCAGCAAGGTCGTTGTCGCTGGCGACGACGTGAACATTGTTGTGATTGACCCCACTGCCAGGAATCTCGTAGCGCTGCCCCCATGCGGCGCTGATCTGGGAGATTGCCATCAGGGTCGGATCAACCTTAAGCTCGTCGAGACCCTCATTCTTTCGAAGCTCATTGCATTTCTCGATGATGTCGAGCGACTTAGCGATGTTCTCAACATTGAACGGGCTCTGGGTGGTTTCGACGTTGTCCCAGGCCTGACCGAAGTATTTCTTGGCGCTGGACCCCTTCACACCCGAGAGGCTCTCAACCATCGTCGCCGCGCTGTCGGAGCCGATGTAGCGGAAGAATCCAGCTGAACCGTCGCTGTATTCGTAGCCCGAGCTCGCCATGGTGTACGCCGGCGCTCTATCGGGCTCGTAGTCGTCTGTCTGACAATGAATAGGCATATTGTCTGCGGTGGCAGCAAGCGCGACATCGGGAACTGCGCATACTGCCGTCAGCGCAATTGCCGAGACTAGCCCAACAATGATTTTAGGTACCCCAGCCCGAATGATTCTCTTAAACAAAGCCGAACACCCTCCCTTCCAGCCGGCGGATACAAGAGGGCCGCCAACCGTGCTTAAGCTAACGTTAAGCACATAGTAAGGGTGGCTGCGCAGTTTTCTTTGCGCAAATCATGGTTGACACTTTGCTCAGGTCAAACTGTCACGAGGTTGACAGTTTGACCTGAGCAAAGTGTCAAGGGGCGAGAAGAACGGCCCGCACGAGCAGTGCTCGTACGGGCCGTTTGCGCACGTCGGAAGAGGGGCTAGTTCGTGTGGGAGCCGCCCCCGTCGGTGGTCGTGCCGCTGCCGCTCTGGCTCGACCCGCCGCCGTTGGTGGTTTCCCCGCCGGTTCCGGAGCCGCTGGTCTGCCCGCTGTCGCCGGTCTGCCCGTTGTCGCCGGTCCCCGTCCCTGTTCCAGTTCCGCTGCCGTTGCCGCTGGAGGACCCGCCGCCGTTGCCGCCCGAGCTTCCGCCGTTTCCACCGCTGTTGTAGGCCTGCGTGACGAGGGTGATCGAGGCGCCCGCGGGGAGGTTGCCCTGCCCGGACTGCTCGACGACCATGCCATCGGCGGGGCCGGAGATGTTCACGACGAAGCCGAGCCTCTCGAGATAGGCCTTGCCCTCGGTGTAGGACCAACCCACGACGCTGCTCGCGTAGACATACTCGATGGGCTGGGGGCCGTCGGAGATGTAGATGGTCACCGCGGAGCCCTTGTCGAGAAGCGTTCCCACTTCGGGGTCCACGCGGCAGACGCGTCCCTCGGAGACGGAGCTCGAGTACTCGTGGTCGACGGTAACGACGAACTCTCCGTCACCATTGGAGAGACGGTCGCGCGCGGTGTTCTGGTCGTCGCCGATAACGTCGGGGACCTCCACGGCGTTCGCGCCGGTGGAGACGTGGTAGGTGATGGTGGTGCCGGCCGCGACCTTCTCGCCCGGGGCGGGGTCCTGCGCGCATACCTTGCCGGCCTCGACCTCGTCGCTCGCCTGGTCCTCACCCTTCTGCGGCGAGAGCTGGCGCTCGAGGAGCAGGGCCTCTGCGTCCCCGGGCGCGTAGTTCTTGAGGTCGGGCACCTCCACCTCGGTGGTGGTCTCGGCCCCCTTTGAGACGGTGAGATTGATCTGCGTGCCCTCGGGCCTCATGCTCGTGGCAGAGGGAGACTGGTCGATGACCTCGCCCTCGGGCTTGTCGCTCGCCACGGGGTTCACGTTGCCTACCTGGAAGCCCTCCTCGCGGATGGTCTGCATGGCCTCCTCCTGCATCATGCCCACGAGGTTGGGCACGGCCTTCTCCGCGGCCCTCGAGCCCAGGGCGGAGGCCACGGCAAACGCGGTGGCCGCGATGAGCGCGATCGCGCCCACCGCCCCCAGGATGACGTTGCGACGGTGCTTGCGCTCGCGCTCGGCCTCCATCTCGGCGGCCTGCTCGGTCGCGCTCTGCGGACGGTAGCGGTTCGTGCGCTCCACGCGGGGAAGGGAGGCGGTGCCGCCCTTCACGGGCTGGACGCCCGTCCCGCTCTCGATCTTGTTGGTGGGGAGCATCGCGGTGGCGTTGTTGACCGCCTGGACGCGCCCGGCGAGGTAGTCCCTCAGGGTGCGGTGGAGCTCGTCGGCCGTCTGGAAGCGGTCCGCCGGGCTCTTCTGCATGCACTTGAGGATGATGGCCTCGAGCGCGGGGTCGACGGCGGGGTTGAGCTGGCTGGGCGGCTTGGGCTGCTCGTTCACCTGCTTGAGGGCAACGGAGATGGCGTCGTCTCCCTGGAAGGGGACCTGTCCGGTGGCGGCCTCGTACATCACGATGCCCAGGGAGTAGATGTCCGTGGTGGGGCCGAGGGCCTTGCCCTGGGTCTGCTCGGGGGAGACGTAGTGGGCCGTTCCGAGGACGGAGTTGTCCTGCGTGAGGTGACTGTTCTTGGCGCGCGCGATGCCGAAGTCCATCACCTTGATGTTGCCGTCCGGCTGCACCATGATGTTCTGCGGCTTGATGTCGCGGTGGATGATGTCGTGCTTGTGCGCCACGGAGAGCGCCTGGGCGATCTGCGATCCGATCTGCGCGACCTTCTTGCAGTCGAGCGCGCCGTGCTTGCGGATGCCGCTCTTGAGGTC
>CALUJT010000171.1 GCA_944321005.1 uncultured Atopobiaceae bacterium
TCGCGGCGCTCGGGGTAGCGGCAGACCGCGTCCTGGCCGAGCCACGCCGCGAGCGAGCGCGCCATGCGGTCCGCGGACTCCTCGCCCGGGACCACCACGAGGCACGGGCGAGGGCTCGCCGCCCAGAGCGAGGCCAGCACGAGCGGGCGGGCGGACTGCGCCACGGCGAGCGTGGCGTCGTTTCCCGCGCGGAAGTCCCGCACGAGTGGGGCGAGCTCCGGCGCGGAGAGCAGCTGGCGAGAGACGCGGTCGATGAGCATGGGCTTCCTCTGCAGCAAAGCGCACCGGCCTCGAGCTCGAGGTCGGCTGCGGCGGGTCGTTCTTGTCGCTTCATTGTAGCGGGAGGGAGCGGCGCTCACAGGTTCTTCTCGCCGCGCCGTCTTGGGCGTTCCCGGACGGTCTGGGGTCCAGAACCGTCCGGGAGATTCCAAGACGTGGGCGGCGGGTGCCAGTCTTGGGCGCATCCGGACGCTTCGGCGGAACAAACCGTCCGGACGCACCCAAAACGTCCGGACGGCAGGGGGTCCTGGGCGCATACGGACGCTTTTGACGAGAAGAACGTCCGGCAGGACCCAAGATCGAAGACGGGCGCTACCCCCTGGCGCGCTCGGCCGCAAGCGAGGCCAGGCGCGCGGCCGCGACGTCGACGTCGGTCCACTCGGCCTGCCACGCCCAGCCGCCCGCGCGTCCGGGGACGTTCATGCGGGCGTCGTCGTCCAGCTCGAGGACGTCCTGCAGCGGCACGACCGCGAGGTCGGCGCCGGAGCGCAGGACGCGGCGGCAGATGGCGTCCGCGACCTCGCGGGCCTCCTCGCCCTCGAGGCCGTAGCGGCTCTCGCAGAAGCCGATGAGCGTCTGGTTGTCGTGCGTTCCCGTGTAGGCCACCGTGTTGGGGCGCGCCTCGTAGCCCTCGCGCACGTCGTTGTCCGCGAACTGGGCGACGTCCATGCCCGGGATGCCCGTGGAGCTCACGAGCGCGCGCACCGCCGGCGTGATGACGCCGAGGTCCTCGGCGATGAAGGGCAGCGGGCCAAACTGCTCGTAGGCCGCCTCGAAGAGCTCGACCCCCGGGCCGAAGGCGTAGGCGCCGTCCGTGGCGGGGTGCCCGGCCGGAACGCTGTAGAACGAGGAGAAGCCGATGAAGTGGTCGAGGCGCACGACGTCGTAGAGGGCGAGCGCGCGGCTGAACCTGCGGAGCCACCAGCCGAAGTTCTGCTCGCGCAGGACGTCCCAGCGATAGGTGGGGTTGCCCCAGACCTGCCCCTCGGGCGCGAAGGCGTCTCCCGGCGCGCCGGCCATCCTGCGGGCGTGTCCGGTCTCGTCCAGGTCGAAGATGTCCGGCTCGCTCCAGACGTCGGCGGAGTCCGCGGAGACGTACATGGGCATGTCGCCGATGATCTTGACCCCGCGTTCGTGCGCGTAGTCGAGAAGGTCGTTCCACTCGCGGCTGAAGGCGTACTGAAGGCGCTTCTGGTTCTCTATGCCGGCGGCCACGCGCGGGTTGATCACGCGGCGGCTCCCGAAGTTGCGGTAGCGCGCGGGCCACGTCTGCCACGGGGCGTCGTCGAGCAGGTCCTTGAGGGCGCGGAAGGTGGCGTACGGCGTGAGCCAGTAGTCGTTCTCCACGCAGAACTCGAGGTAGTCCTTGGAGGTGCCGATCTTCTCGAGGGACTTGAGCGTCTCCGCCTCGCCGTGCTCGAGCAGCGTGGTGTTGCCCGCGAAGGCCGAGAGGCCGGCGTACGGAGAGCCGTACTCGTCCGTGGGGTTGACGGGCAGGACCTGCCAGTAGGTCTGGCCGTTGTCCGCGAGCCAGTCCACGAATCGGCGAGCCGGGGCGCCGAGCGTTCCGGGGCCGTCCTCGTTGGGGATGGAGGTGATGTGGCAGAGCACGCCCATGCCGCGCTCCATGGGCTGCTGCAGGGTCACGTTGTCGTGGAAGAGCAGGACCGTGGTGCCCAGGGGCCAGAGGAAGACCTCCGCCTGGCCGCCGGAGACCTTGGGGACCTGCCCGGAGATGACGTCCGAGCAGACCTCGCCCCTCAGCGGCACGCGCACCGTGTGGGCCTCGGAGAGGCTCGCGTTCACGAGCACGCACACGCTCGAAGACGCGCCGCGGCGCCAGAAGCCGAGGACGTCGTCCCCGTACGCAAAGGGCTCGAAGTCGCCGTCCACGAGCACGGGCAGCGTCTTGCGCACGGCGATGGCGTTGCGATAGACCGTGGCGCAGTCCGCCCTGCCCCCGTCCCACGGGAAGGTCCCGCGGTTATAGGGGTCGCGGAAGCCCTCGAGCCCGCGCTCGTCGCCGTAGTAGATGCAGGGAACGCCGGGAAGCGTCATCTGCAGGAGGGCGATCACCCAGAGGCGCGCCGTGGCGAGCCCGGCCTGCTCCGGGGAGAGGCGGTAGTCGCGGCACTCCTCGTCGGACATGCCGTCGGGCCAGGGAGCGCCGCCCAGCATGGTGAAGAGGCGCTCGCGGTCGTGGCTGCCCAGGAGGTTGAGGGCGGAGTAGAAGTTGTCCGGAGGGTAGTTCTCGCGCAGCTGCTGCAGGCGCGCCGCCACCTCGCCGGCGGGAATCTCGTTTCTCAGGAACCCCAGGAGCGCCGTGCGCACGGGGTAGTTCATCGTGCCGTCGAGCTCCTTGCCCTGGAAGTAGTGGCGGAGCTTCCCGTAGGCCTCCTTGTTGGAGGCGTCCTCCCAGACCTCGCCTATGAGCACGCCGTCGGGCTTCTCGACGAGAAGGGCGCGCTTGATCTCCTCGATGAACTCATCCGTGAGCTCGTCGGCAACGTCGAGGCGCCAGCCGCGCGCGCCGGAGCGCAGCCAGTGGCGAATCACGCCGCCGCGCCCGCATACGAGCTCGTGGAACCCCTCGCAGCCCGGGCGGATGCTCGGGAGGTTCTGGTCTCCCCACCAGCCGGCGTAGGTCCCGTCGTCGTTGAAGGTGAACCAGTCGCGGTACGGCGAGGCCTCGCCCTGCCAGGCGCCGGGCTCCCTGTAGGTGCCAAAGCGGTTGAAGTAGCGCGAGTCCGCCCCGCAGTGGTTGAAGACGCCGTCCAGGATGACGGAGATGCCGCGCTCGGCGGCGTCAACGCAGAGCCCGCGGAAGCTCTGCTCGTCTCCCAGCATGGGGTCTATCCTGAGATAGTCCGCGGTGTCGTAGCGGTGGTTGCTCGCCGCCTCGAAGATGGGGTTGAGGTAGAGCACGGTGACGCCGAGGTCCTCGAGGTACTCGAGGTTCTCGCGGATGCCCTGGAGGGTGCCGCCGTAGAAGTCCCAGCTGGCGATGCCGCCCTCCTCCGTGCGCCGGTAGCTCACGGGCGCGTCCCAGTCCTCCACGAGCTCGCGGCCGGGGCCTCCCCTGCGCCTGGCGGCCAGCGAGGCCGCGACGCGCTCGCGCCAGTCCTCGCCGCGCGCAAAGCGGTCCGGGAAGATCTGGTAGACGATGCCCTCGCGATACCACGAGGGCTGCTTCTCGCGCGGGCGGTAGACCGTGATCTGGAACGAGGGAGGGTCGCCGTAGGCAAAGGCCCCCTCGCCCGTGGTCCAGCCGTTGCCCTTGGCGCCGTAGCGCCACACCGAGCCGTCCTTGGCCTCGATGTCAAAGCTGTACCACACCACGCCGGTCTCGCGCGGGCGATACTCGACCGAGAAGCGCAGGTAGCCCCCCATGTCCACTCCGCGCATCTCGAGGAGCTCCTCGCCGTGCGCATCCGTCCAGACGCGCAGGTTGCAGAAGACGACCTCCTCGTCCCAAACGTTGATGCTCAGAGTGACGGCGCCGCCCAGCTGGACGGCGCCGAAAGGACTTCTAAACTCCAGGTCGGAGGTAACGTGACGAGCCTTCAAATGCTACCTATCTCTCCGCTTGTTATACCTGATGATCTCCGGGTGAAGACCATGGTAGATGTCCATGTAGTCGTTCGCGGCCCGGCGCCAGCTGAAGTCTGTGTCCATGGCCTGGTGCATCAGGTTAGTCCAAGTGTCGCTGTCAGTCCAGAAGATCTCGCACGCCCCGAGCAGGGTGTCGGCCATCTCGTCGGCGTTCATGTTGGCGAACGAGAAGCCCGTGCCCTCGCCGGTGTACTTGTTGAACGGCGTGACGGAGTCGCGCAGGCCGCCGGTCTCGCGCACCACGGGAAGGGTGCCGTAGCGCATGGCGATCATCTGGGACAGACCGCAGGGCTCGAACTCGGACGGCATGAGGAGCAGGTCGCCGCCGGCGTACATGCGGTGCGAGAGCGCGTTGTCAAACGCGATGCGCGCGCACATCTGGTCCGGGTACTTGGCGTCGAAGTAGCGGAAGGCGTCCTCGTGGTCCTTGTCGCCGGTGCCCAGGATGGCAACCTGGACGCCGCGCTGCATGAGGTGCTCCATCGCGTAGCGCACGAGGCCGAGGCCCTTCTGGTCGGTCAGGCGGCCGATGGAGACCACGAGCGGGCGCGTGGGGTCCTGGGCGAGGCCCAGCTCCTCCTGGAGGGCGCGCTTGCACTCGGCCTTGTTGGCGAGGTCCGCGGGCGAGTAGTTCGCCGGAATCATCGGGTCGGTGGCGGGGTTCCAGATGGTCTGGTCGATGCCGTTGAGGATGCCGCGCAGGGAGTCCTGGCGGCGGCGGAAGATGTCGTCGAGGCCCTCGCCGTAGAACGGCATCTGCAGCTCGTAGGCATAGCTCGGGCTCACCGTGGTGAGGTAGTCCGTGTAGAGCAGGGCGCCCTTCATGAAGTTGATGGAGTTGGCGTCGCAGTAGAGCTGGTCGCGCGCGGCCGGGATGTGGGCGAGGCCGAGGACCTCCTCGAGCATCTTGTCGCTGTACTGGCCCTGGAACTTGACGTTGTGGATCGTGAAGACGGTCTTCACGTTGGCGCACTGCGGGACCTGCTGGTAGAACTCGCGCAGGAACACGCAGCACAG
>CALUJT010000172.1 GCA_944321005.1 uncultured Atopobiaceae bacterium
GACAAGCGCGAGCGCCTCGGGCATCATGACGCGAGAGAGCTGCAAGAACAGCAGCTCGGGACAGGGGGCAAACAGCCCGTCGCCCAGGTCGACGAAGGAGTCTGCGGGCAGGCGCGTGGGATGGACCGAGCACGTGACAAACCGCGCCTGGACGCGCTCGCCCGCCCGCGCGACGACGAGCTCTACCGGACGCTCGGCGGACGGGGGCTCGTCGAGCGCCAGACGCTCGAGGGGAAGAAGACCCGCGCACCACCTGCGGCGAGGGCTCGGGTCGGGGGGCGGCGGGGGCACACGCTCCGCGGCCAGGGGCGCGCGCGAGCCCCTGAAGACCCGCAGAGCCCTGAGCGCGGTGAGACCGTTGACCGCTGCGCGCACGGCGACTCCCTTCGGTCGGCGGACGGGCGGGGCGTGGGCCCTTCTCGACGTCGGCTAGTACGCACAGTTCGATTAACTCTCATATATCCGCAGGGAGCAGATTCGAGTTTCTGGAACTGTGCGTACTACGGGGGCCTCGGAAGGCGAGAAGGGCGGGCGAGAAGAACGGGCGAGAAGGGCGCGGGGCTACGCGGCGCCGCAGATGCGGGCTATGAGCGGCAGCATGACGGCATCCGCGTCCGCGCCGCTCTTGAGCGCCCGCTCCGCGCGGGCGCACTCCCCCAGGAGCCGCTCGAGCTCCCCCTCGGCAAACGCGCGGGCCCAGCGAACGTGGTTTCTCACCTGCCAGTCCTGCTTCTTCAGCTCTCCGGCCACGCCCTGCGCCTGCCCGCGCGCCGCAAGCGAGCGCGCGCACACGAGCTCGCGCAGGCGCCCGGCCACGAGCGAGAGGAGCCCCAGCGCGGAGCCGTCGAGCAGGCGATAGAGCGCGAGCGAGCGGTGGGCGTCGCGCTCGGACACGCGGTCGAGGAACTCCCAGGGCTTGACCTCCGCAACGCGTGCGACGTTCCTCTCCACGAAGGGCAGCGTGATGGCGCCCGAGCCGCCGAGGAGCGCGGCGAGGGTTGCCACCTGCGTGTCCAGCATGGTGGTCGACTCCCCCACGCGCGCCACGAGCTCGCGCGCCGCGTCGGGGGCTATGGCGACCCCGTGGGCGGAGGCGAGCTTCTGCACGTAGGGCGGCAGGTCGCGCCCCTTCTTGGCGGCGCACTCGATGACGCTGCGCGGGCCCACCTTCGCCACCGCCTTGTAGAGACGGGTCGTCTTGGCCAGGGTCGCCGCCACGAGCGCGAGCGTGCAGCTCTGGTTTGGGTCCTTGAGGTAGTCGACTATCGCCTCCGAGACCGCCTTGGGGAGCTTCTCGGCGTTCTCCATCACCACCACCCTGCGGTCCCCGCCCATGGGCAGGGTGTTGAGCGAGGCGAGCACGGCCACCGGCTCGAGGTCTCCCCCGGCCACGAGCTCCTCGAGGTTGAAGGCCGAGAAGGGCCCCTCCACGCGCGCCCTGAGGCGCGCCACGGCCTGCTTGCGCTTGAGCTCGTCCGGACCCACGATAAGGTAGGCCGGCAGCAGCGCGGGCTTTTCTGCCATGTGCGATCCCTCCTGCGGCTAGAGCAGCCGCGCGTAGTCCTGCTTCGCGTGAAAGACGCGGTCTATCTCCACCCTCTCGCCGAGGACGCGGTAGAGCGCAACGTAGCTCGAGAAGCCCGCCCTGCGGTAGCCGGCGTCGGCGGCTCGGCCGTCCGTTGCCGCCGGATACATCTCGGGCATGCGCGCGAGGTTCTCGATCACGCGATCGATCCCGGCAAGGAAGCGCTCCGCCGCCCGGTGGCTCTGCCTCTCGAGCGCGAGGTAGGCGACTATCCGCTCCTTGTCGAGCTCGGCCGAACGCGTGTAAGCAACGTCATAGGCCATAGCGCTCACGCGTCCTTCTGTTGGACTCGCGGGCATCGACGACACGTCCCGCTCGGGAGTCCTCCTCCGCCTCCTCGATGAGCCGGTAGAGCTCGGCGCGGGCGCGCTCCATGCGCAGCGAGTCGAGCAGCTCGATGGACATCGCGGCGAAGGCCTCCTGGCCGTTGCGCGTCACGATGACGGGCTCGGGCGACTCCTCGACGATGCGCGCGAACTCGGTCGTGTTCTTGATCTCCCTGATGGGCACGCACCTTGGCATATCACACCCCCTTTGGGCCATAATCATGGCCCCCAGTGTAGCAGATGCGCCGCTCATGGCTCCCCTCCCCTCTGACGGCTCACCACGGGGCCCTCCGCCCCGGGCTCGACCGTCACGTCACCGGCATCGATCGTGCAGAGAAAGAGCGAACCCGCCCCCTCGAGCACCTCCACGCACTCGGGGGTGGGGTGCCCGTAGCCGTTGCCCTCCCCCGCGCTCGCCACGGAGACCTCGGGCGACAGGGCCTCCGCGAGGCCCTCGTCCAGCGAGGCGGCGGACCCGTGATGCCCCACCTTGAGGAAGTCGACGTCGCCCACGTCGCCGCGCGCCACCGCCGCGCCCGTCTCCTCGCGCTCGGCGTCCGCCGCCAGAAGGCCGGTGAGCGTGCGCGTCCCGTCGTCGAACTCGAGCGCAAGCTCGAGCGAGCCCTCGTTGCCCTCGCCCCCGGCGGGCTCCACCGGAGAGACCGCCCTGAGCGAGAAGCGCCCGACGCGCAGCGCGTCCCCGTAGCAGACCTCCTCGGTCGCGGGAACGTCGCCCAGCCCCGCCACGTCCGTCCCCTCCGGCACGAGGACGCGCCCCACGGAGACCGCGCCCAGGACGTCCGCGAGGCCGCCCGCGTGGTCGGCGTGCAGGTGCGTGAGCACCACCGCGTCGAGGAAGAAGACGTTGTTGCGCGCGAGCGCCTCGACGACGGCGCCGCCGGGCCCCGTGTCCACGAGCACAGACGAGGCCCCGTCCGTCACGAGGATCGCGTCGCCCTGCCCCACGTCGAGCACGCAGACGCGCGCCGGCGCGAGGAGCGACCAGCGCGCCACCCAGGCGACGCAGAGCGCGGCGAGAACGCCGCCAGCGGCAAGGACCGCCCCGCGCCTCAGGCGAGGCCACCACACCAGGAGCAGCGCGAGCGCGGCGGCGAGGGCCAGGAGCGCGGGCCCCTCTCCCACCGAGACCGCCAGCGAGGCGAGGGGAACGCGGGAGAGCGCGTCCACCGCCCCCACGAAGGCCCCTCGCAGGAGGTCGCATCCCGTGAGCGCGAGCGCCTGAAGGGGTGGGGCCCAGAAGAGGCACGCAGCCACGAGCCCGAGGGCGAGAAACGCCGAGAAGAGCGGGCCGAGAAGGACGTTCGCGAGCGGCGCCACGAGGGAGAGCATAGAGAAGACCGAGCACGTGAGCGGCAGCGTGACCGTCTGGGAGACAAGCGTGAGGGCGAGGGCCTCGCCCGCGTCGCGCGCGACGGCGCGCAGCGCGCGGCGCACGGGCGCGGGAAGCGAGCGCGGGGGCAGCGGCGCGGGGAGAACGACCCTCACCGCGTACCGCGCGTACCCGCCGAGCGCGCAGATCCCGCAGACGCACGTCACGGAGAGGAGAAAGCCCAGCTGACCCGTGACGCCCGGCTCAGCCAGGGCCATGGCGATCGCGACCGCGCAGGCGGAGGAGAGCGGGTGGGCGCGGCGCCCCAGCAGCGCCGAGAGCGCCGCCACGAGCGACATGGCCCACGAGCGCACCGCCGAGACCGGGGCGCCGCAGAACGCGACGAAGAGCGCGGTCACGCCCAGCAGCGCGACGCCGCGGCTGCGGGCGCCCAGGCGCGAGCGGCCCAGGAGGGCGCCCGCGAAGGCGGAGACCAGCACGAGGTGCCCGCCCGAGACGGCGACGAGGTGCGAGACGCCGCATACGGCGAACCTCTCGTCGAGGCCGCGCTCTGAGA
Organism: uncultured Atopobiaceae bacterium; assembly: GCA_944321005.1. Taxonomy (GTDB): domain Bacteria; phylum Actinomycetota; class Coriobacteriia; order Coriobacteriales; family Atopobiaceae; genus Thermophilibacter. The sequence continues at coordinate 3,819 of CALUJT010000172.1, forward strand.
TGGCCGCGACCGAACCGCACACGCTCCCGGCGAGAAGGGCGCGCGCGTCCGAGGAAGACGCGTCGAAGGACTCGAGCACCGCCGCGCGCAGCGCCTGAACCGCCCCCGTGACGCCCCTCGGGTCGTCCACGGAGAGGACGCGCACCGCGCGCACGGTCCCCGCGACCCCCTGTGCGCGGGAGGAGGCGCCCCACTCCCCCTCCGGGTTGGGCTCGTACCTTCCCACGCACCGGACGAGCGACCCGGCGGCCACGGGCCCGTCCGCCAGCAGCCAGACCTGGCCGAGGTCCCGTCCCTCGAGAAGCGCCCGGGCGCGACCGCACCACCCGGACGCGCCGGGCGTCATGTCCCCTGCGATCTCGAAGGCCCAGGAGGAGACGGCGCCATGCCCCAGGGCCCGATCGAGCCCCTCCTGCCGCGCGAGCTCCGCCCCGGACGAGACGCCCGCGGCCAGGAGGGCCGCGGCGACCACGGCGACGGTGGGTACGACGGGACGCAGCCGCGTGCGCGGGAGCACGAGGCACACCGCCCCCGCCGCAGCCGCAACGGCGGCCAGCGCCGCGGCGAGCTCTGCCGGCTCGGGTGCGAGGCCCAGGACCGTCCGCGCGCACGCGAGCGTCGCCACCAGCGCCCAGAGGGTCTCGGGAAGCGCGGGCCTCGGGGGCCGCTCGGGCGCCTCAGACACAGATCATCCCCTCCATCTTGGCGAACTTCTTCTCGCCGATGCCCGAGACGCGCATGAGGTCCTCGGGCGCGGAGAAGGGGCCGTTCCGCTCGCGGTCCTCCACGATCGCGCGCGCCGTGGCCTCGCCCACGCCGGGCAGCTCGTCGAGCTCCGCCACGCCCGCGGTGTTGATGTTTACCGCCGCGGCGCCCGTCTCCGCGCCCCCGCCCGCGTCGTCGGCGCCCGTCCCGACGCCCGAGCCCGCGCTCACGTGCGCCTCGCCCACGCGCGGGACGTGGACCTTCTCCCCGTCCGCGAGTGGGGCGGCCAGGTTGAGCCCGCCCGTGTCCGCCCCCTCGACGAGGCCGCCCGCGGCGAGGACCGCGTCGTTAACCCG
>CALUJT010000173.1 GCA_944321005.1 uncultured Atopobiaceae bacterium
TGTTATTGCGAACGGCTGGCAGAGCTCCGATGAGCCCAACACTGATAGTGCTGTTGCGAACCTCATCATCGACGGCGCCCGCATCGAGGGCGGCCTGTACGTCAAGAACGACCGCTACGGCGTGCTCGAGATGAAGGATGGTTACGTCAAGGGGACGAGCGCGGGCATATTCAACTATGCGACCGCGACCATCTCCGGCGGAACCGTCGAGTCGGCGCTTCAGAACCGTGGGGCGGTCTGGAACTACGAGGAGAAGACCTACGAAGACGAGGCTGCTCCCGCCAAGCTCGTCATCACGGGTGGGGCGCTCAACGCCGGGGACAGTCAGTTCGCAATCAGGCAGACGAATGCGGGCACGGACGGAGCGGCGACGCGGGGAACCGTCGAGATTCGCGGTGGCGAGATTAACGGCGCGATCGGAACGGGGGTAGGGGGCGCGACGCTCTCGCCCAAGCAGTTCAAGATAACCGGGGGAACGTTCGCAACCAACCCGGTCTCTCTGATGGACAAGGATGATGGCAGCGTTGTCAAGATCAACGACAATGGGACTTTCACTGCGCTCGAGCGCAAGGACCTGCCTGTCGGTACCTATATGGTGCCCGTGGGCGCGAAAAAACTGACTGCCGAGGACTTCCAGCCTGGATTGATCGTTACGTTTGATCCCGAGACCGGGAAGGTCACCGCAAAGCGCCCCGTCACTCCGCCCGCGCAGACCGGCAACGCCGTCTCTGTCGACCAGGCCGAGGGCGGCAAGGTTTCCGTCACCCCGACCCGCGCCGACGAGGGCGACGAGGTCACCATCACCGTGACGCCGGACGATGGCAAGGAGGTCGCCTCCGTCACCGTCACGGACGAGGACGGCAACAAGGTCGACGTCAAGCCCGGCGAGAAGGCCGGCGAGTTCGTCTTCACCATGCCCGACGGAGCGGTGACCGTCACGGCGACCTTCGGCTGCGACGGCGGCGAGCTCTGCCCGTCGAACGGGTTCGCCGACGTGGACCCGGACGGCTGGTACCACGACGCGGTGGACTGGGCCGTGGAGGGCGGCCTCATGTCCGGCTACGGCCACGTCGCCGCCTTCGGAGTCTCGGACGACCTCTCCCGGGCCCAGCTCGCGAAGGTCCTCTGGAACGCCGCCGGCCAGCCCGAGGCCGACCCCGCGGGCGCGGAGCGGTTCTCCGACTGCAGCGCGGACGACTGGTTCGCCGAGGCGCTCTCCTGGGCTGCCTCCGAGGGCATCATCTCCGGCTACGACGACGGCACGTTCGGCCCCGCCGACCCCGTGACCCGCGAGCAGCTGGCGACCATGCTCTGGCGCCGGGCGGGCTCCCCCGAGGCGGACGCGGAGCTCGGCTTCGCCGACGCCGACGAGGTTTCCTCCTTCGCGAGGGAGGCCGTGGAGTGGGCGGTCTCCGAGGGCGTGCTCTCCGGCTACGAGGACGGCTCGAACGAGCTCGGCCCGATCGACTTCCTCGAGCGCTGCCAGTGCGCGCTCATGTTCATGAGGCTCGCCGCCGAGTAGTCCCGTCACGGGGTGCGCCCGGCGGGGCCGCGGGGGTCGCAAGGCCCCGCGGCCCCGCCGTTCTTCTCGGCCCGCCCTTCTCGCCGGCTAATCGCGAGCACCCAATAAGAGCCTCTGCCAACATTGGGCCCGGATTCGACCGGATTGCTGGCAGAAGCTCTTCTTGGGTGCCAGCGGACGCTTTACGGACGTAGCTCGCGCGTCGACAAGAACGTCGCGCCGCCCGCCCAACCCGCGCCCTACGCGAGGAGCTCGTCGGTCACGAGCACGCGCCACCCGTCGACGTTCATAAGCTCCGCGCGCGTAACGAACGTCTCGAGGGGAGGCGCGGGGTCGTGCCGGCGCCTGGGGACTCCGAAGCTCTCGAGGAGCGTCTCCAGCCGCTTTGGGTCGCGCGCCGTCTGGTAGTCAAAGCGGACGATTGCCGGTCGCAGCGCCGTGAGGTGTGACTCGCGCAGGCGCTCGTCCTGGAGCACGCGAACGGCGTCCCTGCCGCCCATGAGCTCCGGGCGCGTGGATTTCTGCCGTCCGTCGAGCTCGCCGATCACGATCGAGCCGTCGGGGAGGAGCCAGAGGAAGTCCACGCGAAACCACTTGCCCGGTTCCACCGGGTCCTCGATCCAAACCTGCAGCTCCGGCGTCGCAAACCCCAGCTCGTGCATCACGTGGCGCGCAATCGACTCGCCGCCGCTCTCCGCCCGCCCGTCAGCCAGGGCGGCCACTGCGAGCGCGCGGCGCGATCCTCGCCGTCCTCGGTGCACGGTTCTCACGTACTCGACAAGGCTTCGCGCCGACGACCGGCTCATCTGCAGCGCACGGTCCGCTATCGCCAGGCCGTCGGGACCGGGGAACTCCGCAAGGCAGTCGAAGACTGTGCGCCAGAGGGAGGTGAGCCTCAGACCGTCCACCTGAGCCTCTTCGGCGTCGTTGAAGTGGTGACGCGACACCCCGGATGCCGAGCGCCCCTTCGTTCCAGGCGGAGTCGCCACAAAGACGTGCGTGAGGAGGCCCCACGTCACGGGCAACCCAAACGCCACGGCTGCGGAGGCGCCGCAGAAGCGCCATCGCGGGTGCTTCTTTGTCACGGCGCGCATGAGCCAGAGCGATCTTTCCGCGGGGTTGAGGCCCTTCCAGATCCGCCTGCGCACGAACGTCCCGTGAATGGGCTCGACAAGAGTGAGGCCGAGCCGCCTCAAGCCCCTGAGCTCTCTTCTGCCTTGTGGCGCGTACCCGCTCTGCAGCGCCTCCGCTTCGTCGAGCGACTCGTTCAGCTGCGTTTCGAGCGTTCTGGTCATATTGGCCTCCGCATTCGTCCACCGTTGCAGAGACGGTAGCGGATGGCGGACGACGCTCGCTTGCGCCTTTCTGACCGCTGGCTGACAGCGCAGGTCATGACGTCATGGTTGTGTGGTCGAAGCGCTGCTCGTCGGCAGGCGGTCGCTTGCCGCATGCAGGTGGTGGGGGCGTCGCGGCGTAGCGTTTGCCAATCGCCCTCGACGTTCTTCTCGCCGCCCCTGGCCGGCCTCCGCGAAACGTCCGCGGGCGCCCAATAAGAGCTTCTGCCAACAATTGGTCCGAATTCGGCTTGGATAGTGGCAAAAGCTCTTATTGGGTGCCTGCGGACGCCGGTGGGGCCGCGCAACCACGTGCCGAGAAGAACCACGTGCCGAGAAGAACCGCGTCGCGCCACGAAAAACGGCGGCCCCGAGGGACCGCCGCCGTCGCTCCGTCAGACGCGCGAGACGCTAGTCGCACGCCCCGCAGGTCTCGCACTTCTCGCTCTTGGGCGCGCCGCCCTTGTTGCGCTGGTCGGTGTTGTAGAAGCCGGAGCCCTTGAAGACGATCCCGGAGGGGTCGAAGACGCGCTCGGCCTCGTGGCCGCAGCTGGGGCAGCTGACCTTGGGGTGGGCGCTCATTGGGTGCTCCACCTCAAACGTGGCTCCGCAGTCCGGGCAGTGATAGTCGTAACGTGCCATGGTCCCCTCCGATGAAGCTGAAGACGTTCAAACCGCAGGATACTTTACCCAACGTCGGGAGATTTCTGTTCGGGAATCGCAAGGATGCTCAAAGTATGCGCGCGGCCGCGCGTGCCCACGCTATCATAGGCGCGGTTGTCGGGGCACGACCCGCGGGCTGCGGGACGCCCGGCCCCGGTGACTCGTGACGACAGGCATCGGACGATGGGGGAGCGATGGACGTTTCTGGTGCCATCTTCGACTGCGACGGGACGCTCGTGGACTCCATGGGCATGTGGACGAGCTCCTATGACTGGCTGTGCGAGAGACATGGCGTTCGAGGGGTTCCGATGGAGCAGGTGGAGTCGCTCGCGCTGCGCGACGCCTGTGACTTCTTCCATGACGAGCTTGGCATCGAGGCCTCCGCAGAGGACCTCTACGAGGAGCTCTGTGCGCACGTGCGCTACGCCTACGAGCACGAGGTCCGCCTCATGCCGGGTGCCGTGGAGTTTCTCGAGGAGCTCGAGGCCGCGGGCGTCCCCATGGTCGTCGCCTCGTCCACGCCGGTCCGCGAACTCAGGTGCTGCCTCGAGGCCCACGGCCTCGCCGGCTTCTTCCGGGACGTGGTGAGCACCGAGGACGTGGGCGGGCGCGACAAGGAGTTCCCCGACGTCTACCTCGAGGCGCTCCGTCGCCTGGGCACGCCGCGCGAGTCCACCTGGGTCTTCGAGGACGCCCCCTTTGGGGTGCGCACCGCCTCTGGGGCGGGTTTCCCCGTGGTGGGCCTCATGAACGACCATGACGGTAGGCGCGAGGAGGACGTGCGCCCGTACAGCGACGTCTACGCGCACGGCTTCTCCGAGCTCTCGCTCGCGCTCCTGCGCGACTACGAGCGGCCCGCGGCCGAATCCGGTGCCGCGCTGCGCGTCCTTGTCGTGGCGGGCTCGCCGGAGCCGAGCTCACCCGGCCTGGTCTCTGAGCTCGCGAGGGGGTCGGACTACGTCGTCTGCGCCGATGGTGGGGCGGACTCGTGCCGTGCGGCGGGCGTCGCGCCGGACGTCTTCTGCGGGGACTCCGACTCCGCCTCCGGCGGCGCAGCGGCGTGGGCGCGTTCCGTCGCCGGCTCCTGCGTGGCCTTCCCGAGCGAGAAGTACGCGACCGACCTCGCTCTCGCGCTCGACTGCGCGCGCCACGAGGCGGCGCGGCGAGGCGCGCCCCTCTACGTTTCGCTCACCTGCGCCTCCGGCGGCCGGCCGGACCACGCGCTCGCGGTTGTCGGGCAGCTCGCGGGGGCGGGGTGCGCGGGCGCGAGGATTGTGGAGGCCGGCTACGAGATGAGGGTCGTCTCTGCGG
>CALUJT010000174.1 GCA_944321005.1 uncultured Atopobiaceae bacterium
AGACCACGCCCAGGTCGTGCGTGATGAGGAGGACGGCCATGTTGAACTCGTCGCGCAGCTTGTAGATGAGGTCGAGGATCTGCGCCTGGATGGTGACGTCGAGCGCGGTGGTGGGCTCGTCGGCGATGAGGAGCTTGGGGTCGCACGAGAGCGCCATGGCGATCATCACGCGCTGGCGCATGCCGCCGGACATCTGGTGCGGGAAGTCGCGAGCGCGCTCCTCGGGGCTGGGGATGCCCACCACGCGCAGCATCTCGACGGCGCGCGCCCAGGCGTCCTTCTTGCTCATCTTGGAGTGCGTGCGGATGGCCTCGACGATCTGGTCGCCCACGCGGTAGACGGGGTTGAGCGAGGTCATGGGCTCCTGGAAGATCATGGAGATCTGCCCGCCGCGGACCTGCTCCATCTCGGCCTCCGAGGCCGCGAGGAGGTCCGTGCCGTCGAAGGTGATCGAGCCCCCGGCGACGTGCCCCGGCTCCTGGAGGAGCCCCATGATGGAGAGCGAGGTCACGGACTTTCCGGAGCCAGACTCGCCCACCACGGCAAGGATCTCGCCGCGCTCGAGGTCGAAGGTCACGCCGTTGACGGCGCGCACGACGCCCTTGCGCGTGGGGAACTCGGTGACGAGATCGTGTACCTCTAGCAGTGCCATGTGATCACCTGTTCCTGCTCTTGGGGTCGAAGGCGTCGCGGATGCCGTCTCCGAGCAGGTTGAACGCCAGCACGGTCACGGTGATGGCCAGACCCGGGAAGATCATGGCGTGTGGGGCGGAGAAGATGTAGTTGCGGCCGCGGCCGAGCATGTCGCCCCACTCCGCCGCGGGCGGCTGGACGCCGAGGCCGAGGAAGCCCAGCGCGGCGGCGTCGAGGATGGCGCTCGAGATGCCGAGCGTGGCGCGCACGATAATCGACGGCATGACGTTGGGCAGCACGTGGCGGAAGATGATCGTGGCGTCGGAGTCGCCTATGACGCGCGCGGCGGCCACGTAGTCGGACTGCTTGACGGCGAGCACCTGGCTGCGCACGATGCGCGCGTACTCGGGGATGGAGACCAGGCCGATGGCCACGATGGCCTTGTCGATGCCCTGGCCCAGGGCTGCCATGAAGGCGATGGCCAGAAGGATCGACGGGATGGCGAGCATCATGTCCATGACGCGCATGATGACGGTGTCCACGACGCCCCCCTTGTATCCGGCGATGGCGCCCAGCGTGACGCCGATGGAGAGCGAGATGGCCACGGAGAGGAGTCCCACCGTGAGCGAGATCTGGCTGCCCACGAGGATGCGGCACAGGATGTCGCGGCCCTGCTGGTCCGTCCCGAACCAGTGCTCCGGGCTCGGGCCCTGGAAGGAGACGGAGAGGTCCTGCTGGTACGGGTCGTACGGGAGCACCTGCGGCGCCACGAAGGTCACGATTGCCACCAGGGCGAGAAGAACGATCACGCCGAGGCTCACCATGGCGGGGACGTTCCTGCGCAGCGAGTACCAGACGTCCTTCCACAGCGACTCGGTCTTCTCGGCGCCCGCGCCCTTCTCGTTTGCCTGGGGGCCGCCCTCCTGGGGGGCCTGCGGGGCCTGGACGGTTGCCTCTGCCATGCCTATCACCCCTCTTCCTTGCCGTAGGTGATGCGTGGGTCGAGGTAGGCGTAGATGACGTCCACCACGAGGTTGATCACGACGAAAATCACCGCGATGAGAAGGACCGCGCCCTGGACCACGGGATAGTCCGACTTGAGGATGCAGTCCACGACGTACTTGCCGATCCCCGGCCAGGCGAAGACGGTCTCCGTGAGCATGGCGCCGCCGAGGAGGCTCCCCAGCTGGAGGCCGATGACCGTGGTCACGGGCAGCATGGCGTTGCGCAGCGCGTGGTGCTTGTTCACGCGGCCGCGCTTGAGGCCCTTGGCGCGGGCGGTGCGGACGTAGTCCTCGTTGAGGGTCTCGAGCATGCTCGAGCGCGTCATGCGCGTGATGACGGCCATCGAGTACATGGAGAGCGCGAGCGCCGGCAGCACGATGTGGCGCGCGGCGTCCACGAAGGCCTCGAAGTCGCCGGAGAGCAGCGTGTCCAGGAGGTAGAGCCCGGTTCCGCCCACCGGCTGGAGCAGCGGGTCTATGCGCCCGGAGCTCGGCAGCACGTGGAGCACCCCGGCGAAGAGGATGATGAAGAGCACGCCCAGCCAGAAGATGGGCATCGAGACGCCAACGAGGGCGAGGATCGTTGCCAGGCCGTCGACGGGCGAGTTCTTGTGCGTGGCCGAGACCACGCCCAGGGCCACGCCCACCACGCCGGCGATGACGATGGCCACGAGCGCGAGCTCCACGGTGGCCGGGAAGCGCGAGAGCAGCTCGTCGGTCACGGCAGTATGCGTGTAGTAGCTCTCGCCCAGGTTGCCGGTGAGGGCGCCGGTGAGGAAGTTGAAGTACTGGATGATGATGGGGTCGTTGAGGCCGTTGGCGTCGCGCCATGCCTCCATAGCCTCCGCGGTTGCGTGCTGACCCAGGACGACGGGCGCCGGGTCGGCGGAGAACACGCGCATGATCAGGAAGACGATGATCGAGACGCCCAGCAGCACCGGTATCGCGAGAAGGATGCGCTTGAGCACGTACTTGAGCACGCGTCCCTCCTTTCTGTCGTGGGCGCGGCGCTTGGCGCCGGCGCATACAAGGGAACGGGCCGCGCTGGTCGGCCCGTTCCCGTTGAGGTCAGATCAGGAGCCTCGACCTGCGCGCTAGGCGCTCTTGGTCACGCCCTGCAGGTGGACGACGCCCGTGGGGTGGTAGTAGAAGCCCTCGACCTTGGGGTTATAGCCCGCGAGGTTCTTGGAGTGGGAGATGACCATCCACGGCATCTGCTCCGCCACCATCTGCTCGCACTGCAGGTAGATGTTGTCGCGCTCCTCGCCCTCCTCGGTGGCCAGGCCCTGCTGGATGAGGGCCTTGTAGTCGTCGTTGTCGTAGCGGCCCACGTTCATGGAGACGTTGGAGTCCGCGAGGAGGTTCATGAAGTTGTCCGGGTCGCCGTTGTCGCCCACCCAGCCGTAGAGGCAGCAGTCGAAGGAGTCGGTCTCGACCTTGGTCTGGTAGGTGGTCCAGTCGTACTGGGAGATGTTCACCGTGACGCCGACCTCCTGCAGATAGCCCTGGATGGCCTCAGCCAGCGCGGTGCCGCCGATGGAGTTGTACGGGCGCACGTTGGAATAGGTGTAGAGGGAGACCTCGGTGATGCCGAGCTCCTCGAAGGCGGCGCGGGCGGCGTCGGGGTCATAGGCGGTCTGGGAGACGGCCTCGTCGTAGGGGGCCATCCAGAGCGGCATGACGGAGGTCGCGACGCCGGCGTAGTCTCCGTAGAGGCTCTGGACCATCTCCTCGACGTTGACCGCCTGGCAGAACGCGCGACGGGCCTCGACGGTGGTGAACTGCCCGGAGTCGTTGCGGAACGCCATGTAGTTGATGTTCATGCCGTCCTCCTCGAAGAGGGAGTAGCCGGCGTCGGTGATGGTGGGCACCACGGAGGCGTCGATGCCGTCGATGATGTCGACCTCGCCGTTGGTGAGGGCGGTCACGCGGCTGGAGTTCTCGGCGATGAAGCGGAAGATGACGTTCTTGGTCTTGGGGGCGTTCTCGGTGTCCCAGTAGTCCTCGTTGGCCTCGAGGACCACGTTCTGGCCCTTCTCCCAGGAGACGAACTTGTAGGGGCCGGAGCCGATGGGGTTCTCGATGGAGTTGGCGCCGTTCTCGTAGGCGGAGGGGGCCACGACGGGCGCGGCGAGGGCCATCGCCATGTTCTTGATGAAGGCGGTGGAGGCGGAGCGCAGGGTGATGACGAGCGTGGTGTCGTCGGTCGCCTCGACGGAAGCGACGCCGTTGTTGGAGTCCTCGGCGCCGTAGACGAAGGAGGCGTACGGCATGTCGGCGGTGCGGTTGGGCTCGAGCTGGCGGTCGATGTTCTTCTTCACGGCCTCGGCGTTGCAGTCGGTGCCGTCGTGGAACTTGACGCCCTCGTGCAGCTTGAAGGTGTAGGTGAGGCCGTCATCGGAGATCTCCGGCAGCTCGGCCAGGCCCGGGACGATGTCGCAGGACTCGGTGTCGTAGTTGAGCAGCGTGTCGTAGATGTTGCACATGATCTTCGCGGACTCGCCGTCGTCGACGTAGGCAGGGTCGAGGCCGCGCGGGTCGGCGCCCTGGGCAAAGGTGATGGTGTCGGCGGTGCCGGACTCGGAGCCCTCGGCGTCACCGTCGCCGCCGGCCTCACTGGCGCGCTGGCTATTGCAGCCGGCGAGCGCAAAGACGCTGGTCGCGGAGACCGCGCCCATCGCCTGGACGAAGCGGCGCCTGGAAATGTCTGCCATGGTCATGTTGTTCTCCCTCCCGTGGGGTCAATGCACGGGCTACTGTAGTCCCGTGAGGCGGAGGGCAATCACAAAAGACACAAAAATGAGCCAAACGGAAACCGCTCGGCTTCGAGCCTGAAACGCGCCTGGAACAATTCCCTGGGACCGAGGGAGGGGGCGGAGGCCTGGCGCTCTTCTTGCCGTACGGGGCACCGAAGGCCCGTGAGCTGGGCAGAGCCGCTGGAAACGATGCGGGTGGCAGAATTGGGCGAGCTCTGGGTACTTCCGCCGCGGTGCGTCCCCGGGAGTGACGGGCTTGTCGCGCCGGCGCCACGATTGGGCAAAACATATGATGGCACAGGGTCGGCGCGCCTCGCGCCCAGATTCAATGACAAATCATAACTTGTATGTCTTAACGCTTTTAAACCACTTTGGAGATGGGGGTCACGCCGCG
>CALUJT010000175.1 GCA_944321005.1 uncultured Atopobiaceae bacterium
TTGGCGCGGACGATGCGCGCGATCTGCGGCGTGTACATGAAGCCGATCGAGAAGATGATGGCCGGGACGGAGTTGCCCAGGATGAGGACCAGGATGGCGGCGAGGGCGATGCCCGGGATGGACATGATGACGTCGAGGACGCGCATGATGACCTCGGAGACGGCCTTGCGCGCGACGGCGGCGACGGCACCGATGATGGAGCCGAGCACGAGCGCGAACGCGGTGGCGCCGAAGCCGATCACGAGCGAGTACTGGCCGCCGTAGAGCATGCGGGAGAGGATGTCTCGGCCGGCGTTGTCCGTACCAAAGAGGTAGGTCCCGTTGGGCGGCTGGTAGGCCTTGGTGATCTCGAGCGGGTCGTGCGGGGCGATGACCGGCGCCAGGATGGCGGAGAGCGCCACCAGGACGAGAAGGACGAGCGAGATCTTGCTCGGGGTGCTCATCTTCTTTAAGCCGCCGAACTTCAGACCCTTGGACGCGGCCTTCTCGAGCTGGGCGGTCTTGTTTTCCCTAATCTTAGTCATGGGGCCTACACCGTCCTAATGCGCGGGTTGATCAGCAGGTAGAGCATGTCAACCACGATGTTGATGATGACGAAGGCCAGAGCCACGACAACGACGACGCCCTGGACGAGCGTGATCTCGCCGCCGGTGATGCCCTGCTGGATGAGGGTGCCCATGCCGGGGAGGGCGAAGATGACCTCGATGACGACCGCGCCGCCCATGAGGTAGCCGATCTTGAGGCCGAGCGTGGTGACCGGGGTGATGAGGGCGTTGCGCAGGACGTTCTTGGCAATGACGACGTTCTCGGGGATGCCCGAGCCACGGGCCGTCTGCACGTAGTCCTTGTCGAGCTCCTCGACCATGGCGGTACGCACGATACGCGTCATCTGGCCGATGACCGGGAAGGCCAGGGCGATGGCGGGCATGATCATGCGGCCGAAGTAGCCGCCCGGGTTGACGAACAGACTCGGAAGCGCGCCGGAGGACGGGAAGACGCGCGTGAGGCCAGCCATCGTCACCGCGAGGATAAGCAGGACCGCGAGCCAGAACGACGGCGTCGCGATTCCTGCGATGGATATCACTCGTATCACCTGGTCTGGCCACTTGTCACGGTAGAGCGCCGAGATGACGCCGAGCGTGAACGAGAAGACCGCTGCGATCAGCAAGCCGAAGAAGGTGAGCTGCATCGTGATCGGCAGGGCCGAGGCGATGGCGTCGGAGACGGGGGTCTGGCGGCTGCCGTAGGTGCCCAGGTCGCCCTGGACGAGGCCGCCGATGTAGTCGACGTAGCGGACCGGCCACGGGTCGTTCATGCCGTGCTCGTCCATGTACTCAGCGACTGCCTCCGGGGACGCGCCCTCGCCGAGGACGGTGCGCGCGGGGATGGAGGGGTCAGTGAAGGACATGAGGAAGAACACGAGCAGGGTGACACCCAGGGCCATGATCGGCAGCGCGATGATGCGCCGGCCGACGAGGCGCAGAAGGTTGTTCATACCCTCTCCTCTCTCTATGCCTTTAGGATAAAGAGGGGCCCGAGCGATCCTTGCCCGGGCCCCTCGAACGTCTGTGTGTGTCCCCAGCCTTTCAGTGGGGAGCGAGAACGTTGCTAGAGGCTACGCGCTGACCGTCTTGCAGCCGATGAAGTTCATGCCCGTGGTGCCGATGCCCTCAAAGCCCTCGATGGCGGTGCCGGTCGGGGACGTGGAGGCGTCAGCCCAGGACGCCGTGGCGGTCTGGACGTGGATGAGCGGGTAGAGGACCACGTTGTCGGCAATGAGGTCATAGATCTGCTTCCAGGTGGCCTGCTGCTCGTCGCCAGACTGGCCGAGGGCGGCGGTCATGAGCTCGCGAATCTGAGCGAACTCCTCGGAGCCGCCCCAGCCGGTGCGGGTCTGCTGCCAGACGTTGTCGCCGTACCACCAGTTGAGGAGCAGGTCGGGGTCGGCGCCCCAGCAGGACGGGTCGCCAGGGGCAATGAGGATGTCGAAGTCATCCGTGCCGCCGTCGATGGCCGCGTAGGTGGCAGCGGAGGTCTCCTCGGCGATGGTGGCGTTGAAGCCGAGCGCGGTGAGGTCCTGCTGAGCCTGGGTGGCCATAGCGGACGCCTGCGTGTTGTCCGTGCAGCGGATCTTGAGGTCGCCCGGGGTCACGCCGGCCTCCTCGAGCAGGCTCTTGGCCTTCTCCTCGTCATAGGTGTAGACCGTCGCGGCCTCCTGGTAGTTCGGGAAGTCCTTGGGGATGTAGGAGCTGGCCGTAGAGGCGAGGCCGTTGAAGATGTTGTCGACCATCTGGTCGGTCTTGAGGGCATACATGATGGCCTGGCGGGCGACCTTGTTGTCCCACGGCGCCTTGGTGGTGTTGAACATGATGAAGCGGGTGCCGAAGCCCTGGATCTTGTCGACCTTGCAGCCGGCGGACTCGAGCTGCTCGATGGCGTCGGCGGTGACGGACTCCATGACGAGCGTGGTGGCGTTCTGCTGGGCGGTCATGCGCGCGGTGGCGTCAACGAGGATGTCATAGTGAAGGCCGGCGTCCTCGGCGGGATAGGAGCCGTTGTAGTTGGGGTTGGGCACGAGGTCGACGGTGTTGTCCGTGATGGCGTCGTACATCCAGGGACCGGAGCCGACCGGCTGGTTGGAGAGCTCGTCGTCGGTGGTGCCGGCGGGGAAGACGCGGACGAGCGCCAGGCGCTCCTTGAGGAGCGAGAAGTTGGCGATGGCCGTCTTGACGGTGACGGTGGTGTCGTCGGTGGCCTCGAGGGAGTCGATCGGGGCGAGGAAGGCGCCGTAGGTGGCGTCGGCCTTGGTGCGGTCGAAGGCCTCGACAACGTCGGCGGCGGTCACGGGGTTGCCGTCGGAGAAGGCAGCGCCCTCGCGGATGGTGACGGTGAAGGTGGTGTCGTCAACCTGCTCCGGGTCGCCGGTGGCGAGCTCGGGGAAGGTGGAGTAGTCGTGCGGGTCGGTGCCGTAGAGGCCCTCGAGGACGTGCCAGTTGGAGCCCAGGCAGAAGGCCGAGGAGGTCTTCGTCGGGTTGTACTCGGACGGCGCGTACGCGGAGCCGGCGGTGATGGTTCCGCCGCCAGAGGTGGTCTCGCCGCCCTCGTCGCCAGTGGTCTCGCCGCCGGTGTCGCCGCCGCACGCGGCAAGCGCGAGCGCGGACGCCGCAGCGGTCCCACCAAGGAACGCACGACGAGACACGGCGCTGTTCATGAGCTTCTTCATAGTCTCTTCCTTTTCTCCTCCTGCGACCGCCTCGTGGCAGCGGTCGTCCCTTCTCTGTTTACATTACGAACATTCTTCTGAACTCCTCCTGACAAACAGGCAAACGGCACCAACGGGCACCCCAGACGGTTACCAACAGGTAAACTGAGACCCTAACTGGTATTCTGGTCATAGTAAGTTTTCGGGCGGTGTCTCGCAGGTAATCAAACTGGTCGTTCTGAATGAACTGCAGGTAACTTACTTATTGCTGCTTTACTGTGCTGATATGAGATTGATTCCATTTCAGAGACTGGTATTGTCACGTCGATACAAGATGGAACCACTTCCCGGCCAATGCCGCTCAGGTGACGGGGCCCTCGTCCCTCCAGGCGCGCAGCGCCTGCCACACCGCGGCCGCCACCTCGGCGGGAATCCCCGGGGTCTGCGCTATCTCCTCCTCGCTCGCCTCGCGCATGTGCCTGAGCGAGCCGAAGCGCCGCATGAGCGCGCGCTTGCGCTTGGGGCCCACGCCCGGCACGTCGTCCAGGACCGAGACCGTCATGGCCTTGTCGCGAAGCTCGCGGTGGAACGTGATGGCAAAGCGGTGGGACTCGTCACGCACCTGCTTGATGAGGTAGAGGGAGGGCGAGCCGGAGGGAAGCACGACGGGCGTGTCGTCCCAGGGGACGAAGATCTCCTCGTCCGACTTTGCGAGGCCGCAGACCGGGATGTCCAGCCCCAGGCTCTCCAGCTGCTCTATGGCCGCCGTGAGCTGAGGTTTGCCGCCGTCCACCACCAGAAGGTCCGGGCGCGAGCCAAAGCGGCCGTCGGCCATGCGCTCCGGGGAGTAGCGCCTGCCCAGGACCTCTGACATGGAGACGAAGTCGTTTGCCTCCTCGAGGGGGGTCTGGATCTTGAAGCGGCGGTACTGGGACTTGTCCGGCCGCCCGTTGGTGAAGACCACCATGGAGGCCACCGTGAAGTGTCCGTGCAGCGTGGAGATGTCGAAGCACTCTATGCGCATCGGCGGAGCGTCGAGCGCAAGGGCACTCTCCAGCTGCAGGAGCGCCTTGTTCGTGCGGTCGTCCGCGTAGCCCGTGCGCACCATGTAGCGCATGAGCGCGTGCCGGGCGTTCTCGGAGGCCATGTCCAGCAGATGGCGCTTCTCGCCGCGCTGCGGGCGGCGGAGGCGCACCACGTGCCCGCGCTTCTCGGTGAGCCAGCCCTCCACCACCTCGGCGTCCGAGAGCTCGACCGGCAGGTCAACCTCGGCGGGAACGTCCGCCGTCTCGTCGTAGTAGCGCTTGACGAAGCCGCCCACGAGCTCCTCCTCGGAGACGTCGAGCCCCTTGTCCAGGACGAACTCCACGGAGCGGACGGTCCTGCCCTCGCGCACGGCGAAGACGCAGGCACAGCTGATGGTCTCCTCGCGGTAGACCCCCACGAGGTCGAGGCTCACGCTCGACGAGAAGACCACCTGCTGGCG
>CALUJT010000176.1 GCA_944321005.1 uncultured Atopobiaceae bacterium
GGACCTGCTGGACGTGGTGGTGGTGACGCGCTGGGACGCCGTGGAGGAGCTCTGCGGGCGGCTCGGCGTGCGCTGCGTGCGCGCGGCGGGACCGCTCAAGAGCGACACCGTGCGCTCCGGCCTCGAGGCGCTGGGCGAGCGCGCCGCTTGCCTCTTTGTGACCGGAGACCAGCCGCTCCTTGGCGAGAAGAGCGTGCGGTCGCTGGTGGCCGCGGTCGCGCACGAGCCCACGGCCATCGCGCGCCTCTCGTGGCGCGGCCGTCCGGGCAACCCCGTGCTCTGGCCGTCGGACACGCTCGGGGCGCTCTCGCGCCTGGAGGGCGACGTGGGCGGACGGTCGCTGCTGTCCGGTCACGCCGAGCTCACGGAGCGCGTGCGGAGCGTCGAGGCCGCGGACGAGTGGGAGCTCGCGGACGTGGACACGCGGGACGACCTCGCGCGCCTGGAGGGCGCGCTGTTGGAGCGGGCCTGACGGCTTGACAGTTTGCTCAGGTCAAACTGTCAACTCATTGGCAGCTTGACAGTTTGACCTGAGCAAACTGTCAGGCTGCCGGCCCGGGAGGGAGAACGGTATGAGAAGGATCCTTGCGAACGGCACGCTGGTCACGCCGGAGGGCCTGCGCCGCGGCGACCTCGCGCTGGAGGGCGAGAAGATCGTGGGTCTGGCGGCTCACATTGAGCCCGAGCCCGGCGACGAGGTTGAGGACGTCTCCGGCTGCTGGGTCTTCCCCGGCTTCATCGACGCGCACACGCACCTGCAGTGCTGGACCGGCATGGACTGGACGGCCGACAGCTTCGAGACCGGCACGCGCGCCGCGGCCTGCGGCGGCACCACCTGCGTCGTGGACTACGCCACGGCCGACCGCGGCGTCACGATGGACGACGCCCTGGCCGAGTGGCGGTCGCGCGCGGCGTCCGGCGCCGGCTGCACGGCCAACTACGGCTTCCACATGGCCATCTCCGAGTGGGGCCCGGACTCGCCCGCGCAGATGCGCCGCATGCGCGAGGCGGGCGTGAGCAGCTTCAAGACCTACCTCGCCTACGACCACCTGCGCCTGAACGACGCCGAGACCCTCGAGTGCCTGGAGTGCTGCCGCGACCTGGACGCCGTGCTCTGCGTGCACTGCGAGAACGGCGACGTGGTGAGCGAGCTGCAGCGCCGCGTGCTCGCGGAGGGCATCACGGGCCCGGAGGGACACCCCCTGAGCCGCCCGGCCGAGGCCGAGGCCGACGCCGTGAGCCGCCTGCTCTACCTGGCGCAGATCGCCGGTGCGCGCGTGAACGTGGTGCACCTCTCCACCGAGCTCGGTCTTCTCGCCGTGCGCGCCGCCCGCGCCCGCGGCCAGCAGGGCGTCTACGTGGAGACCTGCCCGCAGTACCTCACGCTCGACGACACGCGCTACCTCGAGGCCGGCGACGACGGCTTCGCGGGCGCCAAGTACGTGATGAGCCCGCCGCTGCGCAAGCCGGCCGACGTCCGCGCGCTGCGGGGCGCCGTGCTGGCGGGCGAGGTAGACTCCATCGCGACGGACCACTGCTCGTTCAACCTGCGCGGCCAGAAGGACCGCGGGCGCGGCGACTTCACCAAGATCCCCAACGGCGGCCCCGGTATCGAGCATCGCCCGGCCGTGATGGCCACGACCTTCGAGGGCCAGCTCGGACCGGAGGAGCTCTGCCGGCTCCTGTCCGAGGGTCCGGCGCGCGTCTTTGGCCTCTGGCCGGAGCGCGGGCGCCTGGCGGTGGGCGCGGCCGCGGACGTCTGCGTGTGGGACCCGTCAGCCCGCTGGACCATCAGCGCGGCGACCCAGCACCAGGCCGTCGACTACACGCCGTGGGAGGGCTTCGAGGCGCACGGGAGGGCGCACCTCGTGTATGTGGACGGCGAGCTCGTCGTCCGCGACGGCGAGCCCACCGGCGCCACTCCCGGCCGCTACGTGGCAAGATAACATGACAAAGGGACTGTCCCTTTGTCAGTTTGTCAGATCGAGACTAAGGAGAAGAACATGGCAATCGAGGCAATCGTTACCGACAAGGCGCCCGCGGCGCTCGGCCCCTACTCCGCCGCCGTGGCCGCCCCGGCCACCAAGGCGATCCACGTGTCCGGCCAGCTGCCGATCGACCCCGCCACCGGCGAGTTCGCCGGCGAGGACATCCGGGCCCAGACGCGCCAGAGCCTGACCAACATCAAGAACATCCTCGAGGCCGCCGGCGCCTCCATGGCCGACGTGGCCGAGGTCACCGTGCTCCTGGACGACATCGCTGACTTCGCGGCCATGAACGAGGTCTACGGCGAGTTCTTCACGGCGCCGTACCCCAGCCGTGCCGCCTTCGAGGTGGCCGCGCTTCCCAAGGCCGCCAAGGTCGAGATCAAGGCCGTGGCCTACCTGTAGGCAGGGCCTCAACGGTGGGGACGCCCGCCGACTTCCACGCAGGAGTGCTCTTCGAGAAACTCCCGCTTAGGAAGTCGGCGGGCGTCGCCGTTTCGGTCCCCAGGTGCCGCGTGGAGCGGGGCTGGGAGGGTATGTACAGTGCGCATACCCGGTATGTACACCCGGCCTTGAGGTCCTTCTCGCAAAGACGCAGGTCAAGGGCGCGGACGAGAAGGACTGGCGAGCCGGAAACTGTACATACCCGGTATGCGCACCGTACACACCCTCACGGCACTGTCGCTGCAGCTGCGGCGGATATGCCGGAAACGTGTCGGGTCGCTACTCCTTCACCTCGCGGAGAAGGTCGGCGGGGTCGACGCCGTAGAGGCGCGCGACCTTGATGAGGTTGCTCGTGCTGGGCTCCGCGGCGCCGGATTCCCACTTCGACACCGCCTGCCTGCTCACGCCGATTTTCTCGGCCACGAGCTCCTGCGTCATCTTGCAGAGCTCCCTATGGGACCGCAGCACCTCGCCGAGCGAGCGACGCACGGCCACGCGCTCGGGGTCCTTGTGCACGCGCTCTTGGCGGAGGAACCAGCGGATGGCAAGGATCGCCAGAACCACGAGCAGAATCCACGGGAGGGCCCTTATCAGCAGGAAGATGAGGAAAAAGACAAGCTCCAACGGTCCCAGACCAATGATTCTGCCGTCCATGGGCGCTCCTCTCCGCGTGGCTCTGGCTCAACCATAGCAAGTTGCCCCGGTTGACAACAGCACCTATCGCGCAACTTTGGGTTGCGCCCGGTTGCGCGGCGAGTTTTGTGGCACCTCGACGGTCGCGGGTGTCTAGGGCGCGCCCAGGGTCCCTGCGCGCAAGCTGCCCACACAGGCCGGCACGGCGAGAAGAACGGATAGCTCGCGGGCGGCTTCCGGCGCGACATCCGCCTGGTTGACGAGCGCCACGTCCGCGAGCGCCTCCGCGTTGGCGGCGCGCGCCACGAGCTCCGGCGTCGCGTAATCTTCCGGTGCGCAGCCGGCAAGCTTGCAGAAGACGTCCGGGCGGTGCACGACGTCGCGCACGGGGCGCCCGAGCCCGCTCGCGCCCAGCACGAGAACGGTACGCGCGGAGCACGCGGGGACGACGGGCTCCCAGGCGGCGTGCGCCTTGAGGGGGAGGAGGCGCGCGCCGTCCGCCTCCACGAGCACGTGGTCCGCCAGCGCCGCCAGTCGCTCGATGCCCAGCTCGGGGGCCGCGAGCTTGCCGTTCTTCTCGCCCTGCGCACCCACGCAGACGATGCGCGACCCCGCGAGCGCCGCGCGCACGTCGTCGGCGTCGGCCGAGGTCACGAGCGGCATGCCCCCGAACGGCAGGATGTGCGTCGTGGTGGTGAGCACCACGGTGCCCGGCAGCTCGCGGGCCAACGCGGCCAGCAGCGTGGTCTTGCCGCCGCTGCCGATGACCGACGTCACGCCCGGGCCCACGCCCAGCACCTCCGCGAGACCCATGCCGCACCTCCCTGACGATGCTCCTCGACGCAATACTACCGTTCATCGCATTGTAGTTTCAAAACTACAACGCTCCATTACTCTTTGTTTGGATGCCAAACACAATGTCGACCACGACGCCAGGAGGGCCCATGACCGACGCCGCCACCATCGAGCTGCCGCGCACCTTCGAGGAGTTCAACGAGCAGAGGCGCCAGAGCTTCCTCAAGGTGAAGGACTTCAAGCAGGCGGGCGGCCGGCTGGTGGGCTACCTCTGCAGCTATACGCCGCTCGAGGTCATCGACGCCGCCGGCGCCTCGGGCGTGGGGCTCTGCGGTACCTCGGACGAGGTCATCCCCGCGGCCGAGGAGGTCCTGCCTGCCAACCTCTGCCCGCTCATCAAGTCAACCTACGGCTTCGCGTACTCGCAGAAGTGCCCGTTCACGCACTTCAGCGACCTCATCGTGGGCGAGACCACGTGCGACGGCAAGAAGAAGATGTACGAGCTGCTGAACGAGCTCAAGCCCACCTACGTGCTGCACCTCCCGCAGGGCCGCTCGCGCGAGCACGAGCGCGAGGGCTGGTACCAGGAGGTCGTTGGCCTTAAACGGGCCCTCGAGCGGCTCTACGGCATCCAGATCACCGACGACGCCCTGCGCGAGGCCGCGCGCCTGCGCAACCGCCTGCGCCGCGCGATCCTGGCCCTCTACGACCTGCAGCGGAGCGCGCCGCCCGCGATGAGCGGCGTGGAGCTCATGAGCACGATGTTCGCCGGGACGTTCAACTTCGACGTCC
>CALUJT010000177.1 GCA_944321005.1 uncultured Atopobiaceae bacterium
GCGCGCCCGCGCCTTCGCCACGCGCCTCGTGCTGGGCGTCACCGCCGCCGAGGGCGCCCTCGACCGCGTCCTCGGCGCGCACCTGCGCCGCGGCGCGCGCCTGGAGCCCCGTGTGAGGGACGCCCTGCGCCTAGCCGCCTTCGAGCTCCTCTACCTGGGGGAGCGCTCGGACGTGGCGGTGAGCCAGGGGGTCGAGCTCGTGCGCGGCGTGGCGCCTCGCGCCGCCGGCCTTGCCAACGCGGTCCTGCGCCGCGTGGCCGAGGACGACGCCCCCGCGCTCGACGCGGCGCGCGAGCGCGTGGCGAGCGGGAGCTTCGATGTCTCTGACCTCGCCCTCGTTGGCGCTCTTCCCGTGTGGCTCTGCGAGCATGCGCTGGCCTCGCTCGGGCCCGCGGACGCCGCCGCGTGGGCGACGGGCGCGCTCGAGCCCGCGGGCGCGTGGGTGGCCGCCAACCGCGCGCGGCTCTCGCCCTCCGATGCGGAGGCCCTTCTCGCCAAGGCCGGCTGCGATCCCGTTGCGGGCTCCGTGCCGGGGTCGTTCCTGCTGGGCGCGCCCGCGCGCCTCGCGCCGTCCGGGCTCGTGGAGCGCGTGGACGTGCTGCCCTGCGACCTCGCGGCGCAGGAGGCAGTGCTCGCCGCCGCGCCCGCGCCCGGCAGCCGCGTGCTCGAGGTGGGCCAGGGCCGCGGGACCAAGACCGTGCTCATCGAGGGTGCCGCCGTCGCCGCGGGAGGCCCCTGCGAGATCGTCGCCGTGGAGCTCGACCCGCGCAAGTCCGCGCTCGCGGCGCGTCGCATGGAGGCCGCGGGGGTGGCGGAGCACGTCGCGTGCGTCGCGGCCGACGCGCGCACGCTTGGCGCAGGCGATCTGCCCGACGTTCTTCTCGGCGCGTTTGACCTGGTCTTTGTTGATGCGCCATGCACGGGAACGGGCACGCTCGCGCGCCATCCGGAGATTGCGTGGTCGCTTGGGGCGGACGCCCCGGGCGAGCTCGCCGCGCTGCAGGGAGAGATTCTCTCCGCCGCGGCGGCGCGCGTGGCCCCCGGCGGCAGGCTCGTCTACGCCACCTGCTCCGTCCTCGCCGAGGAGGACGAGGCCGTGGTCGAGGCGTTTCTCGCCAGCCCCGCCGGTGCGGGCTTTGAGCTGGTTTCCGGCGCGCGCACGTCCGTGCGTCCCAACACGGACACGCACTTCCACGCGGAGCTGCGGCTGCGTTAGGGGCTGCCAGGCGCGCCCGCCCGGGGGGACGCCCAGCTTGCTTGGCGGGCTTCTCTGCGGCTCTGGGGGGCGGGGCGTCGATCGCGCTTGTCAAAATCGTCTTGCGATTGGGTGATCCGGGCTCGTCGCGCCCCTCGTCCGCGCCCCTCCGCGCAGAACCCGGCGCGATTGGGCAACATCCTTTATATCAAGTCCCGACGTAATCAAAGATGCTGCCCAATCGAACCCTCTTTCTGGCGAGAAGAACGAGCGGGGCTCTATATCTCCGCTTGCGCTCGCCCGCCAGGAGGCGAGCCCATCAAAGATGTTGCCCAGTCGCAAGGGGTTTTCGCGGGTCGCCGCGGAGAGGGGCCTCCGGGGGTGAGCGGCATGCCTGCGAGGGGCGGGACGCCTGCGGGGAGCGCGCCGGCGCAGGAGGGGCGCCGGCGGGGATGTGCTCGGGGCGAGAAGGGCGTGGCGCGGCGGGCCCGGCCGTCTGCCGTCAGCCCGCGAGCCCCTCCCAGTCCTCGATGGCAAGGTCCGCCTCGCGGCGGAGCTCGCCCCAGGGCTGGCGCGGGTCCTCGCAGCGCAGGGCAACGGCACGCATGCCCGCGCGATGGGCGGACATCACGCCGGGCAGTATGTCCTCGAAGACGCAGCAGCCCTCGGGGGCCACGCCCAGCCGGCGGGCCGCCTCGAGGTAGATGTCCGGGTGGTCCTTGCCGCGCGCGACCTCGCGTCCGCAGACCACCACGTCAAAGAGGCCGTAGACGTCCACGTGCCGCATCGCCCCCAGGACGTGCGGGTCGTTGGTGGTGGCCAGCGCCAGCGGGACGCCCGCCTCGCGCAGCGCCCGCAGGTACGCCTCCGCGCCCGGGCGCAGCTCGACGGAGGTCTCGTAGAGCGCCGCCCCCAGGCGGTTCCACTCGTCCACGATGTCGGAGACCTCGTCCCGCAGCCGGTAGCGCTCCACGCACCACTGCGCCCCCGCGGCAAAGCCCAGCGTGGCCAGCATGGCCGAGGCGTCCTCGTCGAACTCGAGCCCCCGCGAGGAGAAGAAGATCTCGTCCACCCGGCGCCAGAGGTGCCAGGTCTCCGCGAGCGTGCCGTCGAAGTCGAGTATCGCTGCCGAGAAGGACGGCGGCCAGAGGCTCGCCCGGCGCTCCGCGCTGCTGCCCGGCGTCATCGGTCCGGCTCGTCCTCGATCGAGCGGAGCATGCCAAAGTGCACGTCGTCGCGGGAGAGGGTGCAGAGCTCGCGCACGAGGTCGCGCGCCACGGTGAAGACTCCGGCGTTCGTTGCGGCGCGCGCCGCCTCCAGGAGCGCGGCGCCCACCTCTTCGGTGGGGGCGAGCGGTATGCCCGCCGCGCGCAGGACGGAGTCCGCCTGGTCACCCTCGAGCGAGCTCCCGGCGGAGAGGCCCACGTGGCCGATGAGCGCCACGACGGCAAGTCCCGCCATGAGGGCGGGGGCGCCCAGGTGGCGCGTCGCGCGCTGGTAGCACGCCTGGGCGGCGAGCACGTGGCCGTGCTGCCACTGGAGCTGCGCCATCCCCAGGTAGCCGATGCCCAGGCCCTCGGGGTCGTGCGCAAGCGAGAGGAGGCGCCTCAGCTCCTCCTCGGCGGCCTCCGTGTCCCCCGCTGCCTCGAGGCACTGGGCGAGGTTCGCGCTCGCCTGCGAGGAGAGCGGCGCCACCTCCGCGGCACGGCGCGCGTGGGCGACGGCGCTCTCCACCCGCCCGCGCGCGATGTCCGCCGCCGCGGCGATCATGTGGGCCTCGAGGTAGGGCGCCGGCGCGAGCCGGCACTCCTCGCCGGGCCGGGCAAGGAGCCGGTTGTAGAGCGCGCGGTCCGTGTACGAGCCAAACGAGCGCCAGCTCACGGTTTCCGTGTCATCATAGGTGCCGAGTCCGTCGACGGGCAGGAGCGCCTCGGTCACGGCGCGCCCCGCGGCGTCGAGGTCGCGCGAGACGAGGGCGTCCCGGGCGCGCGAGCAGGCGCGGGCGAGGTCCGTCCCCTCCACGAGCGCCTCCTCGATGGCGAGGGGGTCGTCCGGGAGCGCGCCGTCCACCAGCATCGAGGCGCAGCGGCGGGCGGCGTCGAGCACGTCCTCGTGCCCGTCTGCGCGCGCGGCGGAGAGCAGCAGGCGCACGTTCTTCTCGGTGGAGTCGCCGAGCTCCCTCACGAGCTCGGAGGCCACGCGCTGCCGGCGGGCGCGCTCGTTGGCGGAGAGGCCGTCCACGCGCGCGCACCCCAGGGCGCTCGCCGCGGCCCCTCCCAGCGTGCGCTCGGAGAGCTCGGGCGGGTCGTAGCGCTCGGGCGGGCAGAGCCGCTCGTCATCGAGCGAGAAGGTCTGGCGGACCGGCGAGAGCGTCCGGTCCCCCTCGTCCAGGGCAAAGCCCGCCGCGCGCAGCACGGAGAGGGCGTCGAAGGAGCCCGTGAGGTCCACCTCGGCGAGGCCGGAGCGCCTGAGGGCGCCGGAGTAGTAGCAGGCGTGGTCGGAGGACGTGTCCACCACGCCGGCGATCCACACCTCGGAGACCTGCGGCGCCACGGCAAAGACGTAGCCCGCCACGAGGACGGCGAGGCGGGCGTTGTAGTCCGTCGCCGCGCGGCGGCGCATCTCCCGCGTGGCGGGCACGATGCCGAGGCCGTCAACGTAGCACGTCGACGCCCACGCCTGGGGCGGCACGAGGTCGAGCTCGAAGGCGGCGGTTCCGCGGGCGACGTTCACGCGGAACCGCGCCGTGAGGCGATAGGGGAGGCGGAAGGACTCCACGCCCAGGGCGAGGGCCCGGCGCACGTCCCACTCGCCCACGGCAGGGGCGTCGGCGCGCGAGGCCACCTCCGTCACCTGTGCGGTCACGGAGCGGGCCACGCGCTGCTCGGCGCGCACGATCTCCTCGAGCGTGGCGTCGTCGGGGCTCGGCAGCGCGCGGCCGGCGAGGAGCACGGAGTTGAGCGCGGTCTCTATGCGAATGACGCGGATGAGCGCTAGGTAGGAGACCTGGGGCTCGTCCAGGCGCAGGTAGAAGAGGTCGGAGGTGCGCGGCCGGACGACGTGGAGGCTCGGGAGCTCGACGTCGGTCTCGAGGAGGCCCGCCTCCACGAGGCGCGTGGCGAGATGGACCTCGAGCGGGCTCGGCGGCAGCACGGGGGAGTCACCCGCGCCGTCCGCCCCGATGCGGCCCCTCACGTCCACCACGAGTCCGGAGAGGAGCGCCATCGGGTCGGGCGAGGAGGCGAGGGAGCGCGAGAGCCCCTCGACGTCGAGGACGGTGGTGTTGCCGTCCGGGGCGCTCGCGCGGCTCGGGGAGTCCCCGCCCACGTCGGGCGGGGTCTCGTCGTCCACGCTCACGAGCGCGGCGAAGAGCCTGCCCAGCCTGCCGCGGCCGCTGGTCTCGTCTGACATGGCACCTCCC
>CALUJT010000178.1 GCA_944321005.1 uncultured Atopobiaceae bacterium
GGCAACGACGACGACTCCGTGGACCAGCTCGTGGTGGACGCCTACCAGTCCTACATCGACGAGATCGCCAAGTACCCCAACACGCGCCACGGCCGCGGGCCCATCGGCGGCATCCGCTACGCCGGCACCTCCTCGATCAGCGCCAACGTGGGCCAGGGTATGGGCACCATGGCCACGCCCGACGGCCGCCGCGCCCACGAGCCGCTTGCCGAGGGCTGCAGCCCCGCGCACAACGCCGACACCCACGGTCCCACGGCAGTCTTCAAGTCCGTCTCCAAGCTCCCCACCGAGAAGATCACGGGCGGCGTGCTGCTCAACCAGAAGATGGCGCCCACGATGCTCGCCTCCGAGCGCAACAAGCAGAAGCTCGAGCTGCTCATCTCCACGTTCTTCGACCGCCTTCACGGCTACCACGTGCAGTACAACATCGTGAGCCGCGAGACCCTGCTCGACGCGCAGGCCCACCCCGAGAAGCACAAGGACCTGATCGTCCGCGTGGCAGGCTACTCCGCCTTCTTCAACGTGCTCTCCCGCGCCACCCAGGACGACATCATCGCCCGCACCGAGCAGACCCTGTAACCTTGACAGGGGGACAGTCCCTTTGTCACGTTATGTTCCAGCGAAGCGAAAGGAAGCGCTCATGAAGCTCATCATCGACGACGCCGACGTCAACGCCATCAAGCGCCTGGTGGAGTACTACCCGGTCGACGGCGTGACCACCAACCCCTCGATCCTGGCCGCCTCCGGACGGGCGCCCTTCGAGGTCCTGCGCGAGATCCGCGACATCATCGGCCCCGACATGGAGCTCCACGCGCAGGTCGTGGCCCGCGACGCCGAGGGCATGGTCGCCGACGGCAAGCGCATCGTGGCAGAGCTGGGCGAGAACACCTTCCCCAAGGTCCCGAGCGTCCCCGAGGGCTTCAAGGCCATCCGCATGCTCGCCGCCGAGGGCATCCGCACCACGGCCACGGCCATCTACACCCCCATGCAGGCGTTCCTCGCGGCCAAGGCCGGCGCCTCCTACGCCGCGCCCTACATCAACCGCATCGACAACATGGGCTATGACGGCGTGGGCGTGGCCATGGAGATCCACGACATCTTCCGCGCCAACGACCTCCCCTGCGAGGTACTGGCCGCGAGCTTCAAGAACTCCCAGCAGATCCTCGAGCTCGCCCGCTACGGCGTGGGCGCGGTGACGGCCGCCTCCTCCGTGATCGAGGGCCTGGTCAAGAACGCCGCCATCGACGCCGCGGTGGACGCCTTCACCGCCGACTTCGAGGGCCTCGTCGGCGCCGGCAAGACCATGGCCGACCTGTAGGGTGGACCCACAGCAAGCCGCGTCGCGCGCGGCCCGGGACCTGCCGAGAAAAGCGCGGGGCCCGGGCCGCGCGCCCTTCTCGGCACCCGTCGAGACGGTTTACGAACACACGTTGCAGTATCCGTGAAGCCCCGACCGCCTGCCGCCAAAACCCTGCCGCTTGGCTACACTGGGAGACGCTGAACTCTCACCCCGCAAGACGCAGGAGGGCACATGGCCCAGGACGCAATCGTCATCCGCGGCGCGCGCGAGCACAACCTCGCAAACGTGGACGTTGACATCCCTCGCGACAGGCTCGTCGTGATCACGGGCCTCTCGGGCTCCGGCAAGTCGAGCCTCGCCTTCGACACCATCTACGCCGAGGGCCAGCGCCGCTACGTGGAGTCCCTCTCCAGCTACGCCCGCCAGTTTCTGGGGCAGATGGACAAGCCTGACCTGGACTCCATCGACGGCCTCTCCCCGGCGGTCTCAATAGACCAGAAGACCACGTCCAGAAACCCCCGCTCCACGGTGGGCACGGTGACGGAGATCTACGACTACCTGCGCCTGCTCTTCGCGCGCGTGGGCACGCCGCACTGCCCCGAGTGCGGCCGCGTCATCGAGCGCCAGACCACGGACCAGGTGGCCGACAAGGTCCTCGAGCGCGCCCAGGGCCGCCGTGCCCTGGTGCTGGCGCCGGTGGTTCTGGACCGCAAGGGCGAGTACACCAAGCTCTTCGAGGACCTGCGCCGCGAGGGCTTCTCCCGCGTGCGCATAGACGGAGAGGTCCGTGAGCTCGGGGACGAGGAGATCCGCCTGGAGAAGAAGAACCGCCACAACGTTGAGGTGGTGGTCGACCGCATCGTGGTGCGCGAGAACAGCCTCGGGCGCATAGCGGAGGCGGTGGAGCAGGCAACGCGCCTGGCTCAGGGCAAGGTCGGCTTCTGGCTCATGCCGGACAGGGACGACCCCGAGCGCTTCCCCGGGGAGCTCCTCAGCTACTCGCTCGCGCTTGCCTGCCCCGAGCACGGCCACTCCATGGACGACCTCCAGCCGCGTGACTTCTCCTTCAACGCCCCCTACGGCGCCTGCCCGGACTGCGACGGCCTGGGCTTTCGCAAGGTCGTGGACGCGGAGGCCCTCATCGAGGACCCCTCGCTCTCCGTGGCGGGCGGCGTCTTTGGCAGCCTCTTCGGCCACTCCAACTACTACCCGCAGGTGCTCGCCGCCGTGTGCCGCCACCTCGGCGCCTCCGAGGACGTGCCCTGGAGCGAGCTGCCCAAGAAGGTCCAGAATGCGCTTCTGGACGGCCTGGGCTCCACCAAGGTGCGCGTGGACTACCTCACGCGGGACGGCCGCAACACCCACTGGTTCACCACCTTCGCCGGCGTGCGCAAGATCCTCTTCGATAAGTACCAGGAGACCACGTCCGAGACCATGCGCACGCATCTCGAGAAGTACATCCGCGAGGTCCCCTGCACCACGTGCCACGGGGCGCGCCTCAAGCCGGAGATCCTCGCCGTAACGGTGGGCGAGAAGAACATCTGGGAGGTCTGCGAGCTCTCCTGTCGAGAGTGCCTGGGCTTCTTCGAGGGGCTGGAGCTCACGGACCGGCAGCGCTTCATCGCCGGTGCCGTGGTGAAGGAGATTCTCGCGCGCCTGCGCTTCCTCGTGAACGTGGGCCTGGACTACCTCACGCTCAGTCGCGCCGCCGCCACGCTCTCCGGCGGCGAGGCCCAGCGCATCCGCCTTGCCACGCAGATCGGCGCGGGCCTCATGGGCGTGCTCTACATCCTGGACGAGCCCTCGATCGGCCTGCACCAGCGCGACAACAACCGCCTGATAGAGACCCTCAAGCGCCTGCGCGACCAGGGCAACACCGTCATCGTGGTGGAGCACGACGAGGACACCATCCGCGCCGCGGACTACGTCATAGACATGGGCCCGGGCGCGGGCGAGCTGGGCGGCAAGGTGGTGGCGGCGGGCACGCCGGAGGAGATCGTCGCCTGCCCGGACTCCGTCACCGGCGCCTACCTCACGGGCGAGCGCGAGATCCGCCTGCCCCAGAAGCGGCGCAACCCGCGCAAGGGAGCCATAAGGGTCACCGGCGCCAGCGCCAACAACCTGCGCAACGTCACCGCCAAGGTGGAGCTGGGCACCCTCACGGTGGTGACGGGCGTCTCCGGCTCGGGCAAGAGCTCGCTCGTCACGGACACGCTCGCCCCCGCACTCACCAACGCCGTGCACCGCTCCAAGCGACCCGTGGGGCCGTACAAGAAGCTCGAGGGCGTGGAGCTCGTGGACAAGGTCATCGACATCGACCAGTCTCCCATCGGGCGCACCCCGCGTTCCAACCCGGCCACCTACATCGGTCTCTGGGACGACCTGCGCGCGCTCTTCGCCTCGCTGCCCGAGAGCCGCGCGCGCGGCTACAGCCCCGGGCGCTTCTCGTTCAACGTGCCGGGCGGCCGCTGCGAGGCCTGCAAGGGCGACGGTCAGATCAAGATCGAGATGAACTTCCTGCCGGACGTCTACGTGCCCTGCGAGGTCTGCCACGGCAAGCGCTACAACCGCGAGACGCTGGAGGTCCTCTACCACGGCAAGTCCATCTCGGACGTGCTGGACATGACGGTGCACGAGGCCCTGGCGTTCTTCTCCAACATCCCGCGCATCAAGAACAAGCTCCAGACCCTCTATGACGTGGGCCTAGGCTACATCCACCTGGGACAGCCCGCCACCACGCTCTCCGGCGGCGAGGCCCAGCGCGTGAAGCTCGCCAAGGAGCTGCACCGCCAGCAGACCGGCAAGACCTTCTACATCCTGGACGAGCCCACCACCGGCCTGCACTTCGAGGACGTGCGCCAGCTCGTGGAGGTGCTCGAGAAGCTCGTGGACGCCGGCAACACGGTGCTGGTGATCGAGCACAACCTCGACGTCATCAAGATGGCGGACCGCGTGCTGGACATGGGTCCCGAGGGGGGCGACGGCGGCGGCACGGTGGTCGCCTACGGCACGCCCGAGAAGGTCGCGGAGGTGCCGGGGAGCTACACCGGCCAGTTCCTGAAGCAGATCCTGGCGCGCGACCGCGCCCGCCACGAGGGGGAGTAGCAGGAGATGGCCCGGCGGGAGAAGTTCCAGAAGACCAACGCCATGCGCGAGCTCGAGGCTGCCGGCGTGCCCTTCTCTTACGAGACGTACGAGGTGGACGAGACGGACACCTCGAGCGAGCTCGGCCTGCACATCGCGCAGCGCCTGGGCGAGGACCCGGCGGCGAGCTTCAAGACGCTCGTCTGCGTGACGCCG
>CALUJT010000179.1 GCA_944321005.1 uncultured Atopobiaceae bacterium
CATGGCCTGGGCCTCCGCCAGGATCTCAAGCGAGAGCGTGGTCTTGCCCGAGGACTCGGGGCCGTAGATCTCCACGATCCTGCCGCGCGGCACGCCGCCGATGCCCAGCGCCGCGTCGAGCGCGATGGAGCCGGTTGGGATGGCCTCGACCTCGAGGCTCGGCCCGCCGTCCCCGAACTTCATGATGGAGCCCTTGCCAAAGCGCTTCTCGATCTCGTCCGTGGTGGACTTGAGGACCTTCTCGCGCTCCTCGCCCGTGGTGCGGGGATGAATCTCCTTGGTGATGCCCTTGCTCTTGGCCATGCTCACTCCCTTGGCTCGCTGTCTCCCAGTCATGGTATACGAACACTCGTTCCAAAGTCAACCAGAACGGAGAAGAGCGTAGCAGGGCGCGCCGACACCATTGTGACGCCGCGCGGGCGCCATCCTCTCGCGGCGCTCCCCGCCCGCGCGAGGGCACCGGAGAAGCCCGAGGCAGGCGCCTCGCGCCGAGCGGGGCGCGAATCGGTCCCCGATCTACCCGGCGCTGCCGACCTCCACGGAGCCCTCACGAAGGAGCTCGACGGCCTGAGCCACGGCCTGGAGCCTGACGGCAGCCCGGTCGCCCGCGAAGGTCCTGAGGACGGACCTCGTCCCCGCGGCGGACGAGAGGCCAAACCACACGGTGCCCACGGGCTTGCCGGGCTCCTCCCCTCCCGGCCCCGCGATCCCGGTCACCGAGACGGCAACGTCGCAGCCGAGCGCGAGCCGCGCGCCCCGGGCCATCTGCTCCGCGCACTCGGCCGATACCGCCCCGAGGGCGGGGTCCTCGAAGATGGCGCCGTCCACGCCCAGCACCGCGCGCTTGACGTCGATGGCGTAGCTCACCACGCCGCCCCGGACGACGTCCGAGGAGCCGGGAACGGCCGTGAGGCTCCCGCAGACGAGCCCGCCGGTGCACGACTCGGCGGTGCCGAGCGTGAGGCCGCGCCCGCGGGCGAGCTCGAGAAGCGCGGCGCAGGCGTCGTAGAGGCCGGGCGCGTCGGCGAAGATCTCGCTCTCGGCCATGGCTACCTCCCGAAGACGACGTGGCGGGCGTTCCAGAAGTACTGCGCGCCCGAGACCACGGTGAGCGCCACGGCAGCCACCATGAGTGCCCAGGACACGAACGAGAGCGCCCCGAAGTCATTGATGCCGAGCGCCGCGACTGCGAACGAGAGGTAATACCCGCAGAGTGAGACCATGGTGACGGCGGTCTTGGCCTTGCCGAGCGTGTCTGCGGCGATGACCTCGCCACTCGAGGCGGCGACCATGCGCAGGGCGCTCACGAGGAACTCGCGCACGAGAATGACGAAGACAACCCAAACGGAGACGAAGCCGTCTGCCATGAGGAGCAGAAGAGCGGAGAAGACCAGGAGCTTGTCGGCGATGGGGTCGAGGAACTTGCCGAAGTCGGTGATCTCGTTCCGGGAGCGCGCGAGGTAGCCGTCGACCTTGTCCGTGAGCGAGAGCGTGACGTAGATGACGAACGCGGCGACGGCGAGAGGCGGATTGGCGTACACGCCGGCCTCCATGGCCACGAGCATGAAGACCGGGATGAACGCGATCCTCACGCACGTGACGATGTTTGCAGGGGTCCAGACGTCCTTCTCGCCAGCCAACTCACTCACCCTCCACAATCTCTCCGACCATCTCGTAGCAGAAGGAGTCCACGAGGTCCACGGTCACGATGTCGCCCACCGCGGCCTCGCCGCAGGCGATGTGCACCGCGCCGTCGGAGTCCGGGGCCTGGAACCAGGCGTGGCCTATGAGCTCGGGCCCGTCCTCCCCCTCCTCGACGCCGTCCACGATCACGCGGACGCGCTCGCCCACGTGGGAGGCCGTGGCGGCAAAGCCCAGCTGCTCGGTGAGGTCCACGAGCCGCTGCGTGCGCTCGAGCTTGACGGCCTCGTCCACCTGGCCCTCCATGCGGGCGGCGGCGGTGCCGTCCTCCTGCGAGTAGGCGAAGACGGAGCAGTAGTCGAACTCCTGGGCGGCGATGAAGTCGTAGAGCTCGTCTGCCTCCTCGTCCGTCTCGCCGGGGAAGCCCGCCATGCCCGTGGTGCGCAGCACCATGCCCGGGATCTCCGCGCGCAGGCGGTCGAAGAGCCCCGCCAGCTCCTCGGGCGAGCCCGAGCGGCCCATGGCCCTGAGCACGCGCGCGGAGCAGTGCTGGATGGGGATGTCTATGTAGGGCAGCACCTCGGGGACGTCGCGGATGGTGGCTATGAGCTCGTCGGTCATTCCCTCCGGCTGGAGGTAGAGCACGCGGACCCAGCCGCCGAAGGGCCGCACGGCCTCGGCCACCCGCCTGAGGAGGGAGGCCAGGGTCTCGCCCTCGCCGAGGTCAGAGCCCCACACTCCCGTGTCCTGGCCGATGAGCACGACCTCGCGCACGCCGCCGGCCATGAGGTCGGCGACCTCGGCCACGACCTCGTCCGCGGGGCGCGAGTGGTAGCGGCCGCGGATGTACGGGATGGCGCAGAAGGTGCAGAAGCGGTCGCACCCCTCGGAGATCTTGACGAAGGCGCTCGCGCCCTCGACGGTCCTCAGGGTGCCCGCCGCGCACGGCGAGCCCGGCGCCGCGGGGAGCCCGAGCACGCCCGCGAGCACGTCCACGATGCCGTCCTCGTCCTCGGCGCGGACGAAGGCGGCCACCTCGGGGAGCTCCTCCCTGAGCGCGTCCTCGCCGTAGCGGGAGGGAACGCAGCCGCACATGACGATGGGGAGCTCCCGCACGCCGCCCTCGCGCTCCTCGGCGAGCTGGAGGGTGGCCTCCACGGACTCCTCCGTGGCGGACGCGAGGAAGGAGCAGGTGTTCACCACGGCGACGTCGGCCTCGGGGGCGTCTGCCGCCTCGACGAAGCCGGCGCGCAGGGCGAGCGCGCGCATGCGGTCGGTGTCCACCTCGTTCTTGGCGCAGCCGAGCGTCACGAAGAGGACGCCCGGCGCGGCGCTAGCGGTAGTTGACGAACTGCAGGGGCTGGCCATAGTCACGCTCCTTGAGGGCAGAGATGACGGACTGGAGGACGTCCTTGGAGGCGGAGCTCACGCGGAGCTTGTCGCCCTCGACCGTGGGCTTGCACTTGAGCTTGAGGTCGCGGATGTCCTTGGCGATCCTCTTGGCGGTGTCGGCGTCTATGCCCTGCACGATGGTGCCCGCCTGGCGCACGGTCATGCCGGCGGCGGGCTGGGGGTCGGCCCAGCGCACGGCGGAGAGGTCGATCCCGCGGCGCGTGAGCTTGGAGCCCAGGACGTCGCGGACCTGGCTCGCCACGAACTCGGACGGGGCCTCGATCCTGAAGCTGCCGTCCTTCTTGGAGAGCTCGAGCGCGGCGCCCGTGCCCTTGAGGTCGTAGCGCTGCGTGAGCTCGCGCGCGGCCTGCTGGTAGGCGTTGTCGACCTCCTGCATGTCCACCACGGACACGACGTCGAAGCTGGATTCCTTTGCCATTGAGACTCCTCTCGCGCCCCGGGGGGGCTAGTAGGTGGGATCGGCGGTGCCGCCTTCGGAGCCGTCCGCGGTCCCGTCCGCGGCGGCGTCGGCCCCCTCCCCCTCGTCCGTGCTCTCGGGAAGCGGCGTGCCCTTGATCGTGACGCTCGCGACACCGCCCGCGTGGGAGGTGAACTCGGCGGGCTCGCCGTTCTCGGTGACCGTCACCGCGGAGGTGTCGGCCACCTGCACGGTGATGGACTCGTGCACGTTGAAGCTCTGCGACCACGGGCCGGTGACGCCCTCGGCGACCTCGCTCACGCCGTCGCAGAGGATCTCGACCCAGGAGTAGCCGCCACTCGCCACCGAGACCTCGACGATGGTCTCCTTGGGCTCCTCCGCCACCGCGGCCTCGCCCTCGGCGGCGTCCGCGCCCTCCTCGTCCGCGGGGGAATCCTCGTCCGCGGGGGCGTCGGCATTGGGGTCATCGCCCTCGTCGGCGCCCTCCTCGTCCGCGGCGTCTGCGGACCCGGTCCCGCCGGTGCCTGCCTCGGACCCGGAGTCGCCCTGCGTGGCGCTGTTGACGGCGACCGTCTGGCCCTCGGGCCTCCCCTGGGAGCGCCCGTTCACGCAGGACCCCACGGAGAGGACGAGAATGGCGGTGAGGACCGCGGCGCACAGCACGATGATGGCAAAGAGGGCGCGGCGGGGGTCCGAGAAGAACGACTCCACGGTGCCCATCACGCCGCCACGGGCGGGCGGGCGCCTCGAGCCCCTCCCGGACGAGCCCCCGCGCGCGGGCGCCTGGCCCCTCCTGCGCACGTTGGGCCGCTCGACGCTGGCAATGTTTCGAGAGGAGCGACGGCCGGAGATGGTGGAGGCGGGGGCATAGGGGTTGGCGCGCTCGTCGAGGCGCATGTCGTCCGTGTACTCGCTGGGCCTCACGCGACGCGTGCTCACGTCGTCACGGCGGTAGTAGGCCCGGTCGCGCGCGTCCTCGGCCCCGCGGCCCTCCGTCCTTCTCCGCTGGCCCGCGGCCCTGCGGCGCGCGGTGCTGCCCTGCCCGCGCTCGCGGGAGGGCGCCTGGTTGTAGGGATGGCGGGCGGGCGGCGCGGCTTCGTAGGAGCGTCCCTGGCCGGCGTAGGA
>CALUJT010000180.1 GCA_944321005.1 uncultured Atopobiaceae bacterium
CGCGTGGTCAAGTCCGAGGGCGGCTTCATCTGGGCCTGCAAGAACTACGACGGCGACGTCATGAGCGACATGCTCTCCTCCGCCTTTGGCAGCCTCGCCATGATGACGTCCGTGCTGGTCTCCCCGCACGGCTACTACGAGTACGAGGCCGCGCACGGCACCGTCCAGCGCCACTACTACAAGCACCTCAAGGGCGAGCCCACGTCCACCAACTCCGTGGCCACGATCTTCGCCTGGACGGGAGCCCTGCGCAAGCGCGGCGAGCTCGACGAGCTGCCCGAGCTCGTGGACTTTGCCAACCGCCTGGAGGCCGCCACGATCCACACCATCGAGTCCGGCCGCATGACCGGCGACCTCGCGCACATCACCTCGCTGGCCGAGCCCGAGACCCTGGGCACCCGCGAGTTCATCCTCGCCATCCGCGAGACCCTCGACGCCTAGCGAGTGACCCAAAAGGGGACAGGAGCAAATTGGGACATCGGCCGATGTCCCAATTTGCTCCTGTCCCCTTTTGGGTCACACCGCCTTACAGATTGCCCACCAGCGCGTCCTTCACGATGGCCGCGCACTCGCGCAGCGTCGCCTGGGGCAGGTAGAGCGGGTTGGTGCGGGCGGCCAGGCCATGGGCGCCGGGCAGTCCGTTCTTCTCGGCAATCCTGAGCGCGCGGTAGAGGTGGAAGTCGTTGGTCACCACGGCAACGGAGGCATTGGGGTCGAGCAGCTCAGAGGAGTTCCGGACGTTCTCCGCCGTTGTGCTGGAGAGCTCCTCCTTGGTGATGCGCGACTCGTCCAGCCCGCGCGCCACGAGGTACTCCGCCATGGCGCCCGCCTCGGTCAGGGGCTCGCCAAAGCCCTGCCCGCCGGAGACGATGCACGTGGTCTCGGGGTTCTCGCCCAAATACTCAAGCGCCGCCTCAAGGCGGAAGCGCAGCGTCTCGCTCGGGTAGCCGTCCGGCCGAAGCCCGGCGCCCAGCACCACCAGGCAGTCCATGCCTGCAGGCGGCGTCGCGGCAGCCGTGGTGGCTATGAGCGCGGAGAGCGCTCCCACGGCAATGACGCCCGCCGCAAACGCCGCGCACACGAGAGGGCGCACCCGCTCGACGCGCGAGGCCACCAGCAGCGCCGCGCCCATCGCAACCCACACGAGGAAGAACCCGCCCGCAGGGTACAGTGCCGCCATGAGCGCACCGTAGCAGACGAGCGCCACCCCGAGCACCGTGAGCACCACGACCATTCCCGCCTCCTGCGACCAAAACCTGACAGTTTGCCCTGTCCCCCCTGTCAAGATGGTAGCAGGCGCGCTACGGTGACAGATGAGCCTGACGCAATTGTCACCTGCCCATTGTCACCTTCCGAGAGGGGGCAGCATGCCCGTTGTCATTGCCGTCGCAGTCCCGCACCCGCCCCTCATAGTCCCCGGCGTCGGCCACGGTCGGGAGCGGGAGATCCAGGCGACCGTGGACGCGTACCGCGAGGCCGCGCGTCGCATAGCCGAGCTCGAGCCGCAGACCATCGTGGTCTCGAGCCCGCACACGGCGATGTACCTCGACTACCTGCACATAGCCCCCGGGCACGGCGCGAGCGGCACGTTCGCGCAGTTCGGGGACGCGGCGGACGGGTCGAGCGTCACCTATGACGAGGAGCTCGTGGCCGAGCTCTGCCGCCTCGCGCGCGAGTCCGACCTTTCCGCCGGCACCGCCGGGGAGCGCGAGCACAGCTTGGACTGGGGCGTGCTCGTCCCGCTTCACTTCATCCAGGCAGCCTACGACGAGCTCCGCGCGAGCGGCCGCGAGCCCGCGCCGTACCGCGTGGTGCGCATGGGCATCTCCGGCCTGGGGCCGCTCGAGCACTACCGCATGGGTCAGCTCGTCCAGCGGGCCGCCGCCTCGCTGGTGCGCTGCGTGGCGTACGTCGCCTCGGGAGACCTCTCGCACAAGCTCGCGACAGACGGCCCGTACGGCTACTCCCCGGACGGCCCCGTCTTCGACGAGCTCGCCTGCCGCGCGCTCGGCACGGGAGCCTTTCTCGATCTGCTCACGGCCGACCCGGGGCTCTGCGAGCGGGCGGCTGAGTGCGGCCTGCGCTCCTTCCAGATCATGGCCGGCGCGCTCGACCGCACGCCCGTCACCT
This sequence comes from uncultured Atopobiaceae bacterium, assembly GCA_944321005.1. Classification (GTDB taxonomy): domain Bacteria; phylum Actinomycetota; class Coriobacteriia; order Coriobacteriales; family Atopobiaceae; genus Thermophilibacter. The sequence continues at coordinate 2,131 of CALUJT010000180.1, forward strand.
CCGAGCTCCTCTCGTACGAGGGCCCCTTCGGCGTGGGCTACGGCGTGGCCGTGATCGCGCCCGCCGGGCCGGAGGGGTCGGACGCGGGACGCGACTTCGCCGCAGCGTACGAGGCATGTCACACCAGGGACATGTCCCGCCGGCGCGCGGAGGAGGACCCGTACGTCCGCCTCGCGCGCGCCTCGCTCGAGCATCGCGTCCTCACGGGGGAGCGGCTGCGCGACCTCCCCGGGGACGTGCCGCCCGAGCTCCTCTCCCGCCGTGCGGGCGCCTTTGTCTCCATCAAGAAGAACGGCCAGCTCCGCGGCTGCATCGGAACCATCGAGCCCGCGCGCGCAAGCCTCGCCGAGGAGATCGTCTCCAACGCGGTCTCTGCCGGGTGCCACGACCCGCGCTTCTCGCCCGTGCGGCCGGACGAGCTCCCCGAGCTCGTCTACGACGTCGACGTCCTTGGGGAGCCGGAGCCCGTGAGCGGCCCCGAGCAGCTGGACCCGCACCGATTTGGCGTCATCGTGAGCGCGAGCCGCGGTCGCCGGGGGCTTCTCCTGCCGGACCTCGACGGCGTGGACACCGTGGACGAGCAGCTGCGCATTGCCGCGCGAAAGGGCGGCATCAGTCTCGAGGAGCCCAGCGTGCGCCTGGAGCGCTTCGTCGTGGAGCGCCACGAATGAGCGCCGAGAAGAACGACGCGCTCGTCTGCGACGTCTGCCCGCGACGCTGCCGCCTCTCCCCCGGCGGCCTCGGGGCCTGCCGCGCGCGCCGCAACGCGGGCGGCGCCGTCGTGGCGGAGAGCTACGGCAGGCTCACCTCCCTCGCGCTCGACCCCGTGGAGAAGAAGCCGCTCGCGCGCTTCATGCCCGGCACCTACGTGGTCTCTGTGGGAAGCTACGGCTGCAACCTCCGCTGTCCCTTCTGCCAGAACTGGGAGATCGCGCAGGCGGGCGAGAAGGACGTGCGCACGCGCGAGGTCATGCCCGACGAGCTCGCTGCCCTGACGCTCGATGCCAGGCGACGGGACGGTCGCGTCTCCGGCATCGCCTACACCTACAACGAACCGCTGGTGGGCTGGGAGTACGTGCGCGACTGCGCGCGGCTGGCGCACCAGGCGGGCCTCGTGAACGTGCTCGTGTCCAACGGGTGCGCGAGCGAGCGCGTGCTGGACGGGCTCGACGGACTTCTCGACGCGGCGAACATCGACCTCAAGGGCTTCTCGGACGCCTTCTACGACGCGTGCGGCGGGGCGGCCGGGTCGCTGGCATGCGTGATGCGCACGATCGAGCGGCTCGCCGCGGACCCGCGCTGCCACCTCGAGGTAACCACGCTGGTGGTGCCGGGCATGAACGACTCCGAGGCGGAGATGGAGGACCTCGCGAGCTGGCTGGCCGGCCTTGACGGCGGGCGCGGCCGCGAGACGGTGACGCACCACGTGACGCGCTTCTTCCCGCGCTGGCGCATGACGGACCGCGCGGCCACGCCCGCGGCCGACGCGTGCCCCGTGGCGGGCGGCGCCCGGCGAGACCTCGCCCACGTCTGGGTCGGCGACCGCTAGGCTTGCACAAAAGGGGACGTGCCTGATACGTGCAGAAAGTTGCACGTTTCAGGCACGTCCCGTTTCGTGCAAGACGCTAGGCGGAGAGGGTGGTCCAGAGGGCGATGAGGGCCACGATCACGATGCCGAGAAACACGACGTAGATGCAGCCCACCGTGAGACCGGCGCGCAGGGCGCCGAGCGCCATCCAGAGACGCTCCTTGGTGGTGAGCTCCACGCGCGGCCGGCGCGGCGCACGCGGCTCGGACTCGGGCCGCCTCTGAGGGGCGTGCCCCAGGAGCGACGGCCGCTCCACCGCCGACATGTCGGCGATGACGCGGCCGTCGTCCTCGAAGTCGTCTGTCCGGCGCCTCGCAGCCACGACTCCCCTACTCGTCGTAGAGGTGACAGGAGACGAAGTGGCCCGGCTCCAGCTCCTTCTGCTCGGGAGCGATCTCCTTGCAGCAGTCCTTGGCAAAAGGGCAGCGGGTGTGGAACTTGCAGCCCTTGGGCGGGTTCGCCGGCGAGGGGATGGAGCCCTCGAGCACGATGCGGTTCTGCTTGGCCTTGGGGTCCGGGATGGGAATGGCCGAGAAGAGCGCCTTGGTGTAGGGGTGCAGCGGGTTCCTGAAGATGTCCTCGGTCATGCCGTACTCGACCATTCCGCCGAGGTACATGACTCCCACGGCGTCGGAGATGTGCTCGACGACGGAGAGGTCGTGGCTGATGAAGAGATACGTGAGCCCGCGCTCCTCCTGCAGGTCGTGCAGGAGGTTGATGATCTGCGCCTGGATGGACACGTCGAGAGCGGAGACCGGCTCGTCGCAGACGATGAACTCGGGGTTCAGCGCGAGGGCGCGCGCGATGCAGATGCGCTGGCGCTGGCCGCCGGAGAACTCGTGCGGGTAGCGCATCTTGTGGTACGGCTGCAGGCCG
>CALUJT010000181.1 GCA_944321005.1 uncultured Atopobiaceae bacterium
ACGCGGACGCTCCGGGCGAGGACGCCTACCTCCACGACGAGCTGATCTGGTGCGACGACACGCCGGACGGCAAGCAGTCGATGGCCGTGTGGCGGCGCGAGGCGGGGCTGCGGGTGCGGCCGGCGCGGAAGTCGAACATGCGCAGGCTCAGCTACGAGTGGCTGGCGGGGCTGCGCGAGATCTGCATCGACCCGGAGCGGGCGCCGCTGGCCTACGAGGAGTTTCGTCTCAAGGAGTACGACCGCGACCGGGACGGCACGTGGATCGACGACATCCCGGACGGCAACGACCACTCGATCGACGCGGTGCGCTACGCGATGATGGACGACGTCCTGAGAGGGTAGCGACGCGGGCGTTCTTCTCGGCAGCTAAATGATGGTGCATGTATGTATGGACGTGCGATAGCCGGAAATGGTCGCCGCGCGTTCTTCTCGCCTAAAATGAACTAGTAAATTGCAGCTATGCGGGCAGGTGTGCCATGAACATCCCTCTGAACAGCATCCTCAACCTCACGGAAGAGCGGATTGAGAACAGCAAGATCGAGCTGAACATGAACGACGGAAAGACCAAGGAGCCGTTCATCGACCGATGGCTCGACCGTCCGGAGGACGAAAGAGCGGCCGGCCTGGCCAAGAGGTGCTCGTACTGGACCTGGTACAGGCCGGACCGAAGGAACTTCCGGGAGGGCAACTGGGTGTTCAGCTTCATGCGCCTCTACCGCCAGGACGAGTGGCTTTTCGTGTCTGCCGCCGAGATTGTGGACACACCTGAGTACGGGAGCGAGAACGGATATGCGACGGTACGGATTCTCGAGACCTACGCGCCCCTGTTCGGGAGGCTCATCATCAACCTCCACAAGGGCAACAAGTTCTCGCTCTACGTGTTCAGGCTCGACAAGTTCCTCGGCGAGGCGACGGTGAAGGAGATCCTGCCGGCGCTCTACACCGGCGAGGCGTTCGATGGGTACGACCGCGTGCACCTGCCCTACGCGAAGCTCGACAGGATTTTCAGGCGCGAGATCATGTCCTCCTACCATGACGCACTAGAGAGCGTGACCGGGGTCTACTGCCTCACTGACACCAGGACCGGAAAGCTCTACATAGGCTCCGCCACCGGCGAGGGCGGCGTGGCGGCGCGCTGGGGCAATTATCTGGACTCCAAGCACGGAGGCAACAAGAAGCTGCGTGAGCTCTATGATTGCGAGGGCGAGGAGTACTTCCGCGAGAACTTCGAGTTCACGCTGCTCGAGTACTTCGGCATGAGCTACGACCCGCAGAAGGTGCTGGAACGGGAGCAGTGGTGGAAGGACTGCCTCGACACGCGTGCCCACGGATACAACGATAACTAGACGGGCGTTCTTCTCGACAAATTGAAATAGTGCCTGGACGCATGGGGTGTGCGGCAGCCGGAAGTGGGTGCCACACGTTCTTCTCGCCTATGGCTCAATTCAGTTGGCTACTGAATATCGGACGTTCTTCTCGCCAGACGCTCTTGTCCTTTGGCCTTTGTGACGGGCGGGTTCAATGGGCGTGTTCGGACGAGGCGGGAGGCGGGCCATGGGCGTGAACGATGACGAGTACTGGGTGCCGGAGCATGTGAGGGCGTATCTGAAGGGGATGGGGTTCTCGCTGCCCTTGGAGGACATGGAGCCGCACATCCGGGCGTGGGACCGGTGGATGCGGGCGCTCGGGGACTTCTACGACTACCGCGACACGGACGGGGTCGGGCGGGTGTACGAGGTGCACCGGCGCTCGATCCATCCCGCCATGCGGGTGTGCCGGGAGTGGGGGTCTCTCCTTCTGAACGACCGGACGCAGGTGGCGTGCGCGGAGCAGGCGTGCACGGACTGGCTCGCGGCGTGGATGGCGCGCACCGGGTTTCTCGCCTCGGCGCAGGAGTGCGTGGTGCGGGCGTTCGGCCTGGGCACGGGCGCGTGGGCGCTCTGGGTGGACGCGGGCGCGGGCGAGGTTCGCGTGCGGCGCTACGACGCGCGGATGGTCGTGCCGCTCACGTGGGACGAGGAGGGCGTGGCCGAGTGCGCGTTCGTGACGCGGGCGTTCTGGCGCGGGAGGGCCGTCGACCAGGTGCAGCTGCACCTGCGCGGGGGCGCGGGCGGGGCGTTCTTCTCGCCTGGCCAGTACGCTGAGAAAGGCTCGCTGACGGCAGGTTCTTCTCGCCTGACTGACGATGCAAGCGAGGGCACGTACCGGATCGTCACGGCGTGCTTCGACCGAGACGGCAACAGGGTCGAGCCGGAGGGCGTGTGCCCGGTGTACGACACGGGTTCCGTATGGCCGACCTTCTCGATAGTCAAGCCGGCAATCGACAACACGCGCGTGGACATGTCGCCCTACGGGCAGAGCGTGTTCGCGGACGCGGTGGACGCGATTCAGGCGGTCGACCTGTGCTACGACGCCATGATGTCGGAGATCGACAACGGGAAGATGCGCGTGTTCCTCTCGGACGTCATGTTCGACGTGGAGCGCGACGGCAAGGGAGGGCGCGTGTCGATCCCGTTCGGCAAGGCGGACTGCACGGTGTTCAGGAAGGTCATGAGCACGGAGGACACGATCCACGAGTTCGCGCCGGCGCTGAGGACCGAGGGCCAGGCGCGGGCGTTTAGGGTTGCTCTGCAGACGCTGGGGGACCTCTGCGGGTTCGGCCTGGACTACTTCGACCTCGACAGGACCGGGTACCTGCGGACGGCCACGGAGGTGTCGGCCGACAACAGCGCGCTGATGCGCAACATTCGCCGCCACGAGCACGCGCTCGAGGGCGCAATCGCGGGGATCTGCCACGCGCTGCTGGCGACGGAGCGGGCGCTCGGCGAGGGGCTTCCGGACGAGGGTGCGGTGCGAGTCACGTTCGACGACAGCATCATCACGGACACGTCGGCCGAGAAGCGCCAGGACATGGACGAGGTTGCCGCCGGCCTCATGGAGCCCTGGGAGTACCGAGCCAAGTGGCACGGCGAGGACGAGGCGACCGCGCGCAGGATGGCCGCCCCCGCCGCACGCGCGGGCACCGCCGACGACGGGCGCGGGCGGGCAGAACGGCGCAGCGCCGGGCCCGGCGACGCGGAGGCGCGCGCCGCCGGGCGAACGTGACGACGGCGTGCGCGCCCGTGCGATCTGGGCAGGCCGCGCGAGAGCGCAGGGAGCGGCCGAGCCCCCGGGCGAGGGCAGACCGCGCAGCGGGCTGACCCGAGCCGGCGGCGAGGACGCGACCGGAGCGAGGCGCGGCCGTGAGGCGGACTCCCGCGCGCACGCCGTCGTCACGGGCGCCCCGTGCGCGCGACGGAGCGGCGGCGGGGTCGGCGCGGAGGGCCCGGGGCCGGCAGCGCCTGGCGAAGGCGGTGCCGGGTGCGCGGCGGGGGCATTCCCCTCGTCCTTCTCGCCGTCCTTCTCGCCGCTCTTATCGACATGTTCTTGTCAGTTGTCGAAAACGGAGCGCTGGTCAGACGTAGTGTTGCGAAGTGTTTTGCTACCGCTTGGGACTCTTTGGATGACGCGGGCGAACGAGCAGTTGCCCGGCTCCTATCGTGGAAATACAATCCATGGCGAGCGCCCTGCTCCGGCCGGGCGCGCCCGTCACCATGGAGGTTGCCATGCCAAGAAAGGTGCTCAGAACCCGGGAGGAGCTCGACTCGATTCTCTCGGCGGCAGGGCTCGAGCTCGCGGAGGAATACGACTCGCAGCGCAGCTATCCCAAGAACGCCTGGCTGCTCACCAGATGCAAGACGTGCGGAACCGTCGCCGACTACCGCCTGAGGTACGTGATGGACAAGGCCGGAATCGCGGGCGAGCCTGTCTGCAGGGCGTGCTACTGGCGCGAGTGGCTCAGGTCCGATTGTTTCCCCTCGCCGGGTGCATGTCCTGACGAGCCCTCCGCCCGCGCCTTGGCGGGGGCCCATGGGCTCGACCTCGTCGAGCTGCTCGAGCCCGGCCTGGCGCACGAGGCGCTCCTCCTCGTGCGGTGCAGGACGTGCGGCAGGCAGTTCGTCGTCCGGGAGCGCGACGTGCCCTTCGGGTGCAGCTGTCAGAACCACCCGAGCACATCGTCCCACTACGCCCCGCCCGTGACGCGCGAGGTGACGGAGCCGAAGCCCACGCACGTGCAGAGGACGTTCCTCACGCGCGACCAGGGAAGGGTCACCCCGGTCTCCGAGGTCCCCGAACTCATGGAGGCATGGGACGACGAGCGGGACCCGAGGGAGACGATGGTCTGCCCGTCCGGGTGGTGGGCCATGGCGCCCGGCGACGGGCAGTACCGCTTCAGGTGTGCCAACGGGCACAGAACCTACGCCTACCCATACACCTACCTGCAGAACGGCTGCCCGGCCTGCCGGGGGAACGCGACGAAGGGCACCGGACTCTACCTCGCCGACACCGCCCCCGAGCTCGCCGCCGAGTGGTCCCCCGAAAGGAACGGCAGGTGGACGCCGGAGAATGTCAGACAGAGCAGCAAGAGGTCGGTGTGGTGGAGGTGCCTCGCGTGCGGGCACGAGTGGGAGGCGTCGCCCCGCGACAGGTCGAAG
>CALUJT010000182.1 GCA_944321005.1 uncultured Atopobiaceae bacterium
GCTCCACGATGATGAGCGTGTGCTCGAACTGGCCCGCGCCGGCCGCGTTGAGGCGGAAGTAGCTCTGCAGCGGGTAGGGGAGCGTCACGCCGGCGGGCACGTAGACGAAGGAGCCGCCCGACCACACGGCGTAGTGCAGCGCCGCGAACTTGTGGTCGGTGGGCGGGATGAGCGTGCCGAAGTACTCGCGCACCACCGGCTCCCACTTCGGGTCGTGCAGTGCGTCCTCGATCGTGGTGTAGACCACGCCCTCCTTGGCCACGTCCTCGCGCATGTTGTGGTAGACAATCTCCGAGTCGTACTGGGCGCCCACGCCGGCGAGGCTCTCGCGCTCGGCCTCGGGGATGCCCAGGCGCTCGAAGGTGTCCTTGATGTCCTCGGGGACGTCGTCCCAGCTCTTGGCCTGCTTGGTCTTGGGCGAGACGTACGTGGAGATGTGGTCCAGGTCGAGCCCGGCGATGCTCGGGCCCCAGTTGGGCGCCATCGCGCGCGCGTGGTAGAGCTCGAGCGCGCGCAGGCGCATCTCGAGCATCCACTCCGGCTCGTCCTTCTTCTCCGAGATCGCGCGGACGATCTCGGGCGTCAGGCCGTCGTCGTAGCGCTCGTAGCCCTCCTCGGACTTGGTGAAGTCGTAGAGGGAGCGATCGACGTCGGCGACCTGCGTGCGGCTTCTGCTGCGCTCGTCGCTCACTCGGCGTCACCCGCCTTGGGGCAGCCCGGGCACGCGGCGCACGAGGCGTCGTCCTGGCCGGCCCCGCGCTCGAAGCGCTCGAAGCCGTTGCGGTCGATGTCCGCGATGAGCTCGGCGGGGCCCTCGGCCACCATGCGGCCCTTGACCATGACGTGCGTGCGGTCCACGGTCAGGCGCTCGAGGATGCGGGTGTTGTGCGTGATCACGATGAGCGCGCCGCCCACCTGCTCGCGGTACGCCTGGATGCCGCGGGAGACGATGCCCAGCGCGTCGACGTCGAGGCCGGAGTCGGTCTCGTCGAGGATGGCGAGCTTGGGCTGCAGGAGCAGCAGCTGCAGCATCTCGATCTTCTTCTTCTCGCCGCCGGAGAAGCCCACGTTGAGCTCGCGCATGAGGAAGCTCTGGTCGAGCTCGAGCTGGTCGGCGAGCTCGCCCACGCGGGCGCGGAACTTGCGCGCGGTGGTCTTGAGCTCCGGGCGCATCTGGCAGATCGTTCGCAGGAAGCTGTAGAGGGGCACGCCGGGCACCTCGACGGGCGCCTGGTAGGAGAGGAAGATGCCGGCGAGGGAGCGCTTGTCGGCGGTGAGCTCGGTCACGTCCTGGCCGTCGAAGGTGATGGAGCCCGAGGTCACGCGATAGACCGGGTCGCCCATGATGACGTGGCCGAGCGTGGACTTGCCGGCGCCGTTGGGGCCCATGAGGACGTGGCACTCGCCCTCGCCCACGGTGAGGTCGACGCCGTGCAGGATGGGCTTGTCCTCGGTGCCCGCAGAGAGGGCGCTCACGTTGAGTAGCTGGGAAGCCATGGTTTGCCTTTCTTGTGCGGGGAGGTCCCTCGCACGCTCTCCTCGCGGGGCCGACGGCGCCCGCGCCTTGTTTCGCCTAATTCATACTAATGAGTAGGGAATTTCTGGCAAGGGGTAGGGGCGAGAAAAACGGGCGCTTCGCAATAAATCCTACTTGCTTGGGGGTATTTTAAGGCTTCGCGTGACGGAGGGTGACTCTGGCGCGGGGCACCCCGCTGGTCCCTAGAACATAACTTTATGCGTCGTTTGCGGCCTCGTTACGACTGGGGCAGCGTGGTGTGAAGGGCCTTACCATTTCGCATGCTCTGAGGCGACGCGTGACGGGAGGACCATAGAGGCATGGAAGCATGGAAGCGGCTCGGCGGCTTCATCGGGGACCACATGGCGTTCGTCTCGCCCACGTGCGTGGTGCTGGCGGTGCTCTTCCCCGAGGTGTTCTCGGTCATGAAGCCGGCGGTGACCGCGTTCTTTGCGTTCATGACCTTTCAGGGGGCGATCTCCAACACGTTTGGCAACCTTGCGCGCACGGTTCGCCACCCGCTGCCGATGGTGGTGACGCTCCTGATAACCACGGTGCTCATGCCGGTCCTGGCGTGCGGCCTGGCGACGCTCATCTTTGGGTCGAACCCCAACCTCGTGTGCGGAATCGTGCTCGAGTACACCGTTCCGGTGGCGGTGACGTCTGCCATCTGGATCAACCTCTACGAGGGCGATCCGGCTCTCGGACTTGCCACGACGCTCGTCTCCACGGTTGCGGCGCCGTTCACCATCCCCCTCACGCTGCACCTGCTCCTGGGCCAGGTGGTGGAGGTGGACGCCGCGCGCATGATGGGCGAGATGCTCGTCTCCATCGCGCTTCCGGCGCTTGCGGGCACGGCGGTCAACGAGTTCTCCCACGGCTGGGGCGCCCGGCAGCTCTCGCCGGTCCTGGCGCCGGCGGCCAAGATCGCGCTCATCATGGTGATCCTTGCCAACTCGACGGGCGTGGCGCCCTACGTTCGCAATCTCACGCCACAGCTGGTGGCGGTCACGGTGTTCATCGGGCTCTTTGCGTGCTCGGGCTTTGCGTGGGGCGCGCTTGCGGCGCATCTCATGCGCAAGCCGTGGGCCCAGCGGGTCTCGCTCACGTACCTCTGCGGTCTGCGCAACATCTCCGCCGGCGCGGTGCTCGCCGGCGAGTACTTCCCGGGCGAGGTCATGTTTCCCGTGGTCATCGGGACGCTGTTCCAGCAGGTGCTGTCGGCATTCTGGGGAACGGTGCTGCGGCGGATGAAGTCGGAGGATGCCGCGGGGGAAACGGCGGGGGAGCTGTCCTCGTAGCGAGCGGCGCGTCGTGCCGCCTTGACGTGCGAGGTTTGGTCCTTCGTGCGATGCTGTGAGAGGCGCGTGCGGGGTTTGGCCCTTCGTGCGATGCGATTTTTGCATTCGGACGAGCAAGAGTAATTCCTAGCTAACTTCCCAACTGCGGTTTTGTGGGTCTGCGCGCGATGGGGGCCGCGGAGGCGTTCAAAATAGCATCGCACGAAGGGCCAAACCCCGCGGCGGAATCCCGGAGCATCGCACGAAGGGCCAAACCCCGCGTGCCGCGCTTCCCGGCTGGGCCCTACGCCCAGCGACGGCGCGGGCGACCGTCGTCTAGGATGACGGCGAGCGCCGCGACGGCGACCACGGCGATGAAAATGAGCTTCTTCATGGGGACCTCCTGGCCTCGGCTTTCCTGCTGACAGAATCCTCGCAGGTGAGGGGAGGGAGAGCCATCGACGGGGCTTACGCGCGCCTTGCAGTTTCGTAAGGTGGCGGGCGCGCCGTCCCTCCCGCGCAATGTTGCGCCCTCGTCTCGGGTCGCGCCCCGCGCCGAGGCCTGTCGTAGAATGACACAAGCTAACGACAGGAGGACCTATGCCCCTTACCAGAGAAGACGTGGCGGGCATCGCGGACTACGCGCGCATCGCCCTCACCCCCGAGGAGCTCGACGAGATGACGGCGTACATGAACAGCGCGATCGACCTGCTCGAGCCCATCCGCCAGTACGACCTCGAGGGCGTGGAGCCCACGTTCCACCCCATCGGCGACCTTTCCAACGTCATGGCCGACGACGTGGCGGACCTCGACGTCCGACACCTGCCCGTGGACGTGGCGCTCAGGAACGCCGGCGCGTCGCGCGACCGCAGCTTCCGCGTACCGTCCATCCTCGGCGACCAGGGGGGTGACCGCTAATGGCCACGAACCTCGACCAGCTCTCCGCGCGCCAGATCGCGGCGGGCGTCGCCGCCGGCGACTTCACCGCCGTCGAGGTGGCCCGCGCCGCGCTCGACGCCGTGGAGGCCCGCGAGCCTGAGGTCAAGGCGTTTCTGCAGGTCTCCGCGGACCTCGCGCTCGAGGCCGCCGAGGCCACTGACAGGGCGCGCGCTGCGGGCGAGAAGCTCGGACCGCTCGCCGGCGTGCCCGTTGCCTTCAAGGACAACATGCACCTCGTGGGCACCCGCACCACCTGCGCCTCGCGCATGCTCGCCGACTACGAGTCCACCTTCACGGCCACCTGCGTCCAGCGCCTGCTCGACGCCGGCGCAACGCCCGTGGGCAAGACCAACATGGACGAGTTCGCCTTCGGCTCCTCGACGGAGTCCTCGGCCTTCCACCCCACGGCCAACCCGTGGGACACCGAGCGCGTCCCGGGCGGCTCCTCGGGCGGATCGGCCGCGTCGGTCGCCGCCGGCGAGGTCACCGTGAGCCTGGGCTCCGACACGGGCGGCTCCATCCGCCAGCCCGCCTCCCTCTGCGGCGTCGTGGGTCTCAAGCCCACTTACGGTGCGGTCAGCCGCTACGGGGTGGTCGCCTTTGGCTCCTCGCTCGACCAGGTCGGCCCCTTCGGTCGTCGCGTCGAGGACGTTGCCCTGGCCATGAACGCGCTCACTGCCGCAGGCCGCGACCCGTGGGACTCCACGAGCCAGCCCGTCGCGACGGACTTCCTCGAGCACCTGGACGACCCCATCGAGG
>CALUJT010000183.1 GCA_944321005.1 uncultured Atopobiaceae bacterium
CAGCGCGTCGACGTCGTTGGTGTAGTAGCTCATGACGTCGCCGTGCTGGTGCGTGTCGAAGTAGCTGATGGGCAGGTCCTGCATGTGATCGAACATGAGGCAGCGGAACTTCTTGAGCGAGCCCTGCGTGATGATGGCCATGAACTGCTGCCACACGGCGTTGCAGATGAGGCTCGCGAAGTAGAGCGCGGCGAGGATCGCCGCGTTGGTGAAGACCTGCGGCTGCGCCGTTGCCCAGTCGCCCGACTCCCAGGTCTCGCCCACCACGGTGAGGGCGCGCTCCATGAAGACGTTGGGCATTGCCTGGACCACGCACTGCACGAGGATGCAGCACGCCACGGCGGGCAGCATCACCGGGTAGAAGCCGCGGAGCATCTTGAGGACGCGCAGCGCGGTCCTGCCCATGGACTTGGGCGCCCGCCCGCGGTGCATGTTCCTACTCATCGGCGCTCACCTCCAGATCGCCGAGCTCGCGCTCGTCGTGGCTCTGCTTGTTCTGCGAGAGGTAGACCTCGCGGTAGATGGCGTTCCTGCGCAGGAGCTCCTCGTGCGTCCCGATGTCGTCGATGGTGCCGGAGTCCATGACCACGATGCGGTCCGCGTCCTCCACGCTCGAGGTGCGCTGCGCGATGATGATCTTGGTGGTCTCGGGCAGGTAGTTGCGGAAGCCCTCGCGGATGAGGCGGTCGGTCTTGGTGTCCACCGCGCTCGTGGAGTCGTCCAGGATGAGGATCTTGGGCTTCTTGAGGAGGGCGCGCGCTATGCACAGGCGCTGCTTCTGCCCGCCGGAGACGTTGGTGCCGCCCTGCTCGATGTAGGTGTCGTACTTCTTGGGGAAGGTCTGGACGAACTCGTCGGCCTGGGCCAGGCGCGCCGCCTCGACGACCTCCTCGTCAGTGGCGCTCTCGTTGCCCCAGCGCAGGTTCTCGGCGATCGTGCCCGAGAAGAGCACGTTCTTCTGGAGCACCATGGCCACCGCGTCGCGCAGGGACTCGAGGTCGTACTCGCGCACGTCGCGCCCGCCCACGCGGACGGACCCCTCCGTGACGTCGTAGAGGCGAGGTATGAGCTGCACGAGCGAGGACTTGGCCGAGCCCGTGGAGCCGATGACGCCTATGACCTCGCCGCTCCTGATGTGCAGGTCTATGTTCCGCAGGGCCTCGCGGTTCTTGTCGCCGCTGTAGGAGAAGCCCACGTGGTCGAAGTCAACCGAGCCGTCGGCCACCTCGAAGACGGGGTCTTCCGGCTGGTCGATGGTGGTCTTGGCGTCGAGGACCTCGTAGATGCGCCGCGCGTTCTCCTCGGACATGACCACCTGGGCGAAGATCATCGAGAGCATCATGAGCTGCATGAGCATCATGAAGCCGTAGGTGATGAGCGAGGAGAACTGGCCCACGTCGAGCTGCTGGCCGCGCGTGGTGACGATGGCGTAGGAGCCGGCGTAGATGACGAAGACCATGACGGTGTAGACGCAGAAGTTCATGATCGGGGCGTTGAGGGCCAGGATGCGCTCCGCGTAGGTGAAGTCGCTCTGAACCTCGGAGGCGGCGCGGTCGTACTTCTGCTTCTCGTAGTCCTCGCGGACGTAGGACTTGACCACGCGGATGCCGGCGAGGTTCTCCTCCGCGCGCTCGTTCAGGGCGTCGTACTTGCGGAAGATGCGACGGAAGACCGGCACGACCTTGCGGATCACGCCAAAGAGCGCGAGCGCGAGAACAGGGATGATGACCACGAAGACCAGCGCGAGCCACCCCGCCATGCTGTAGGCCGCGACGAAGGCGAGCACGAGCATGAAGGGCGAGCGCACGGCCGTGCGGATGAGCATCATGTAGGCCATCTGGACGTTCATGACGTCCGTGGTGATGCGCGTCACGAGAGACGAGCTCGAGAAGCGGTCGATCACCGCGAACGAGAAGGTCTGGATGTTGTAGAACATGTCCCTGCGGAGATTCCTGGCAAAGCCGGTGGAGGCCTTCGCGCACGTGAGGCCGGCGGCCGCGCCAAAGGCGAGCGAGACGAGCGCCATGAGTGCGAGCACGCCGCCCGTGGAGACGATCTCCCCCAGGTCCGCGCCCGCCTTGATGGCATCGATGAGGTCCGCCGTGCGCAGGGGGATCATCACCTCAAAGACGACCTCGCCCAGGACGAGCAGGGGAGTGACCACTGCCGCCGTCTTGTACTCGCGCACGCTCTGCATGAGCTTGCGCCCCACGGTCCCGTAGCCCACGTGCGAGGCGGTCTTCACGAACTCCTGGTCCAGGTCTGGCTTCTTGGGAAGCAGGCTCATCGCTCATCTCCCTTCTCGGTTCTCACGTTCTTCTCGCCCTTCTCCTGGGATTCGAGCTCGAGCCAGCGCGCCGCCACGCGGTCGAGCGTGTCCGCGAGGCGCTCGCGCTCCGCGGGCTCGAGGCAGTCGAAGGCGAGCGCCTCGAACTCCGCGCGCGTGCGAATGACCTCTCGGGCGCGGGCCTCTCCCTCGGGCGTGAGGGTGACCGTGAGCTGGCGGCGGTCCGTCGCCGAGCGCTCGCGCGCCACGAGTCCCTCCGCCTCGAGCTTGGCGATGACCTCGGAGAGCGAGGCGGAGGTGATGCATGAGGCCTCCTGGAGCTCTCGCTGCGTCATCTGCGACCCGTTGGCGAGAAGCTCAACGAGGATGTGCTGCTTGCCGTTTCGACCGCCCCAGTGGACGTGGAGGTAGTAGCCAAAGTAGCCGAAGTTGCGCATGATGCGCATCTCGGTGCTCTGGCGGGGGGTCCCGTCCTCCGTATCACACACGGCAGCCTCCTTTCGCGATTTGTTGCAGGTACGTTACCTACTTTGAGTACCTTTGCCTCAGATGTCAAGGTACCATGCGATATTCCGCGCACCTCACCCCGGTGGTTGGAGCCGACGCCGAGAACGAGGCCGCCCGCCGACGTTCCGGAGAGAAGTTCCGCGAAGCGCACTTCTCGAAGGAACGTCGGCGGGCGACCACCGCTCGTGTGAGGATGTCGGCTACTCCAGCTCGAAGGCTCCCGTGTAGAGCTGGTAGTACGTGCCGCGCTTGGCGATCAGCTCGTCGTGGCTGCCGCGCTCGATGATGCGGCCGTGGTCCAGGACGATGATCGCGTCGGAGTTGCGCACGGTGGAGAGACGGTGCGCGATGACGAAGGTGGTGCGCCCGGTCATGAGCGCGTCCATGCCGCGCTGCACGATCTCCTCGGTGTGGGTGTCGATGGAGGAGGTGGCCTCGTCCAGAATCATGACGGGCGGGTCCGCCACGGCGCAGCGGGCGATGGAGAGCAGCTGGCGCTGGCCCTGGGAGAGGTTGGAGCCGTTGTCCGTGAGCCAGGTGTTGTAGCCCTCGGGCAGGCGCTTGATGAAGCCGTCGGCGCCCACAAGGCGCGCCGCCGCCATGCACTCCTCGTCCGTGGCGTCCAGGCGACCAAAGCGGATGTTGTCCATGACGGTGCCGGTGAAGAGGTTCACGTCCTGGAGCACCACGCCCAGGGAGCGGCGCAGGTCGCTCTTCTTGATCTTGTTGATGTTGATGCCGTCGTAGCGGATCTTGCCGTCCTCGATGTCGTAGAAGCGGTTGATCAGGTTGGTGATCGTGGTCTTGCCGGCTCCCGTGGCGCCCACGAAGGCGACCTTCTGGCCGGGCTTGGCCCAGACGCTCACGTCGTGCAGGACGGTGTGGCCCTTGCGGTAGGCGAAGTCCACGTCAAAGAGGCGCACGTCGCCCGCGAGGGGGGTGTAGGTGAGCGAGCCGTCGCCGTGCGGGTGGCGCCACGCCCAGCGGCCGGCCCAGCCCTCGGAGCGGCGGTCGCACTCGGTGACGTTGCCGGCGCGGTCGATGGTGCAGGCCACGAGCTCGACGTAGCCCTCGTCCTGCTCGACCGGCTCGTCCATGAGCTCGAAGAGGCGCTCGGCGCCCGCGAGGCCCATGACCACGGAGTTGATCTGCTGGGAGATCTGGCCGATCTGACCGGCGAACTGCTTGGTCATGTTGAGGAAGGGCACCGTGACGGCGATGGAGAAGGGCAGCCCGGAGATGGACAGGTTGGGGATGCCGGTCTCGATGAAGACGCCGCCCATCAGGGCAACGATGACGTAGATCAGGTTGCCCAGGTTCATGAGGATGGGGCCGAGCGTGTTGGTGTACATGTTTGCGGCGCGGCTCGCCTCGAAGAGGCGGTGGTTGCGCACGTCAAAGTCCTCCTGAGCGGCGTCCTCGTGGCAGAAGACCTTGACCACGCGCTGTCCGTTCATGACCTCCTCGACGTGGCCCTCGACGATGCCGATCTCGCGCTGCTGCGCCACGAAGTTGCGCGCGGAGCGCGAGCCCAGCACCTTGGTCATGTACGCCATGAAGAGCACGCCGGCGACGACGACCGCGGCCATCCACACGCTGTAGAAGATCATGACCGAGAAGACCGAGACGAGCGTGACCATGGTGAGCGTGATGTTGGGCAGCGACTGGCCGATCATCTGGCGCAGGGCGTCG
>CALUJT010000184.1 GCA_944321005.1 uncultured Atopobiaceae bacterium
GGAGGCCCGCGAGGGCGCTCGTGCCGAAGATGACGTCGGCGCAGGGCGTGTGCTCGCGGACCCGCTCGCCGTCCCTCTGGGCGATGCAGCCGCCGATGCAGACAACGCGGCGCCCCGAGGGGGGCTCGGGCGCGCTCACCATGGCCGAGGCCTGGCCGTAGAGGCGCTGGTCGGCGTTGTCGCGCACGCAGCAGGTCATGAAGACGACGATGTCCGCCTCCTCGGGCGTGGGCACGCAGATGCAGCCGCAGGACTCGAGGAGCCCCGCCACGCGTTCGGAGTCGTGGAGGTTCATCTGGCAGCCGAATGTCTTGACCCAGTAGGTCTTTCCGGCGAGGGAGGCTCCGCCCGCGGTCACGCGACCACCTCCGGGGAGTCCGAGGACGCCGACGCGGGGCCCGAAATCCTGTGGACGTAGACAGCGATCCTGATGGCCGTGCGGCTCTCGCCCGAGATCTCGATGTCCGAGAAGGTGGGGGCGCAGGAGATGTCCACGCCCGTGGGGATGAGGAAGCCGCGGGCGATGGCGATGGCCTTGATGGCCTGGTTCACGGCGCCGGCGCCCACGCACTGCATGTTCACGGGCACGCCGTCCTTGACGAGCCCGGCTATGGCCCCGGCGACCGATGCCGGCGATGACTTGCTCGAGACCTTGAGGTATTCCATGTTGCGCGTCTCCTGCCGTGGTACTTGTGCGTGCTGCTGCGTGTTGCTTGCGAGGTTGTCTAGGTGATTCTACTGGTTGCGTGCCGGATAGTGAAGCTCCGGGGAGGAGGCTAGTCGCCCTGGTCCAGCTCGAAGGTCACGGTGATGCGCCCGGGGCCCACGCGCACGCGCGGCTCGGACGCGAGGGTGAGGTAGTAGCGGTCTCCGAGAAGGGCGAAGTCGCGCTCCAGGGCGCGCGAGAACTCCTCGGCGTCCTCGCGGGAGACCCTGAGGCCCCTGCGATCGCGCATGAGGTCCACCTCTCGGGGCCGCCTCCCCTCCGTCGCGTGGGTGAGGCGCGAGAGGACGCTCCTCAGGGGCCTCACCTGCCCGGAGACGATGCGATGGGCCGTGCGCTCGGACATCTCGAGCCCGAGCGAGCGGGCCACCTCCAGCAGCTCCGACGCGTCCGCGGCGGCGCGCAGCCGCTCGGGCACGGGAAGCTCCGTGAGCCCCTCCATGAAGAGGAGGTCGGAGGCGTCCACCGAGAGGCTCGCGCGGGCGCGGGCGGTGGCGGCGATCTCCGCGGGCGAGCCGAGGTAGACCTCGCAGCGGCCGCGCTCCTCGAGGGCGAACTCGCAGCACGTCCGGACGATGTTGTGGGGGCCGCGCGCGCAGGAGCGCAGGCCGTCCTCGTCCTCACCCACGACGGGCCAGGTGGACTGGTCGGCGCGCTCGGGGAGCGCGTTCGCGTCGGTGACGACGCGTATAGCGGCGCCCCTCCCGGGACCGGAGGAGAGGACCTCGGCGCTGACGGCGTTCTCGCGGATCGAGAAGAGCGCCATGCCGCGGCCGTGCACGCCCCAGCGGTCCATGTGGAAGCTCTCGAGCTTGGAGGTCACGCGCGCCTCAAAGACGCGCTGGCGCATGTCCTCGGGGATGCCGGAGCCGTCATCGAGGACGACGGTGGTGCGAAGGCTCCCCTCGCGCGAGGTGGCCACGTAGATGTGACGGGCACCGGCGTCTCGGGAGTTGCGGAGCATCTCGATGACCGCGTCCTCGACGCAGCGGACGTCGTGCTTGGCCTGGCGCCGCTCCGCCTCGGCCACGCGGAGGCGCACGTAGCCGCCGCCGAGGTTCTCCTCGACCCTGAGGGCCCGGTCGCCGCCCATGCGGGAGACGAAGGAGGCGAGGTCCTGTGAGCCGACGGCGGCCATGCGCCGCCCTTACTTCGCCACGTCCACGGCGCGGGACTCGCGAATCACGACGACGCGGACCTGGCCGGGATACTCCATCTCGTCCTCGATCTGCTTGGCGATGTCGTGCGCGAGGACGGTGGCCTGGGCGTCGGAGATCTTCTCGGGCTCGACCATGACGTGGAGCTCGCGGCCCGCCTGCATGGCGTAGGTGCGCTCGACGCCGTCGTGGGCGTTGGAGATCTCCTCGAGCTTCTCGAGCCTCTTGATGTAGCTCTCGGCGGACTCCCTGCGCGCGCCCGGCCGGGCGGCGGAGATGGCGTCGGCCGCCTGGACGAGGACGTCGAGGACGGTGTCGGGGTCGACGTCCGCGTGGTGCGCCTCGATGGCGTGGACGATCTCCGGGCGCTCCCCGTAGCGACGCGCGAGGTCGGCGCCGATGACGGCGTGCGGCCCCTCGACCTCGTGGTCGATGGCCTTGCCGAGGTCGTGCAGGAGGCCGGCGCGCTTCGCGGGGGCCTCGTCGAGGCCGAGCTCGGAAGCCATGATGCCGCAGAGCGCGGAGACCTGGACGGAGTGGGAGAGCACGTTCTGCCCGAAGGAGGTGCGGTAGCGCAGCGCGCCGAGGGTCTTGACGAGCTCGGGGTGCAGGTCGTGGATGCCGGCGTCGAAGGCGGCCTGCTCGCCCGCCTCGCGGACGCGCTCGGCGACGAGGGTCTCGGCCTTCTTGTAGAGCTCCTCGATGCGCGCGGGGTGGATGCGGCCGTCCGCGATGAGGTTCTCGAGGGCCACGCGGGCGGTCTCGCGGCGGACGGGGTCGAAGCTGGAGAGCACGACGGTCTCGGGCGTGTCGTCAATCACGAGGGAGACGCCGGACACCTGCTCGAAGGTGCGGATGTTGCGGCCCTCGCGGCCGATGATGCGGCCCTTGAGGTCGTCGGAGGGGATGTGGACCGAGGTCACCGTAATCTCGCCCGCCTGGTCCGCGGCGCAGCGCTGGATGGCGGTGGAGACGATCTCGCGGGCGGTCTTGTCCGCCTGGGCGCGGACGCGCTGCTCGGACTCGCGCAGGATCTGGGCCTCGTCGCGCACGGCCTCGGCGCGGACGCGGGCGATGAGCTCGTCGTGGGCCTCGTCGGAGGAGAGCCCCGCGATGCGCTCGAGCTCGGCGGTCTTCTTGGCCTCCATCTCGTCGAGGTCGTTCTTCCTGCGGTCGAGCTGGCCCTGGAGGCTGGACAGCTGGTGCTCCCTGCGGTCGAGGGCGTCGTTCCTGTGGTCGAGGGACTCCTCGCGCTGCATGATGCGGTTCTCGAGGTTCTGGAGCTCCTGCTTGCGCTTCTTCTCCTCCGCCTCGGAGGTCTGCTTGAGGGCGAGAATCTCCTCCTTGGCCTCGAGGACGGCCTCCTTCTTGGCGTTCTCGGCCTGTCGGACGGCCTCGGACCTCATGCGCTCCGACTCGGCGCGCGCGGAGTCGAGCTGGGCCTCTGCGGCCTTGACCTTGGAGTTGCTCTGGCCTGAGAGTAGGAAGTAGGCCACGCCCGCGCCGAGCGCGAGCCCTATCACCGCGAAAATGATCTCCATGTGTGCTCCTCAGATGACGCGTTTTGCTTCGTTGTGGTTCTGGAGACCGCGGACGAGCCGCGGAACCCGCCATCGGAGGTGCGGTCCCGGCACACGTGAGCCACGTGAGACGCGGAGGCTAGCTTGTGACGTGCGATATATCAAAGCAGCTGGCAGCCCAGCGTGAGAGCGCGCTCCAATAGCCATTCAATCGTAAGTTGGGTGTTAGGTTATGTCAAATGGGCGGCACCGGGCGTATCCCGAGGCGCTAGTCGCCCGCGACCTCGCGCGCGACGTCGAACGCGAGACCGGGCGCGAACCCCCGCCCGCAGAGGAACCTCGCTATCCGCTGCACGTCGTTTCTCCCCGTGAGGGGCCTGCGCGCCGCGAGGGAGAGGGCCCTCTCGCGCTCGCCCGCGTCCCCGGCCTCATCGTCCACGGCCTCGGAGGCGACCTCGCGGGAGACGCCCCTGAGCTCGAGCTCGCGCTCGATCCGGGATCGGCCCCACCCCGCGGCGGCCTTCGAGCGCGCGAAGCTGCGGGCGTAGCGGGCGTCGTCCACCAGGCCGGCGGCCACGGCCCTCCCCACGCGCTCGTCGACGACGTCCCGGGGGTAGCCCGAATCCAGGAGCTTGCGGGAGAGCTCGGCCGCGCAGTAGTCCCTCCGGCCCACGAGGGACTCCACGCGCTCGCGCGCCCCGGCCTCCGTCGCGCTGCGCACGAGCTCGCGAGCGCGGTCCGCGGGGCACGCGACCCGACTCCCCCCGAGCGAGGAGACGAGCCGGCGCCCGACCTGTGCGGGGACGAGAAGCTCCTCGACCGAGCCGTCCTCGCCCACGAGGGAGACCCTTGCCGGGCGCGCGGACGCGCCGCGCCCGCTCGCGGGCAGCGAGACCTCGACGCGGGCGGCGCCGCAGGCCGACACTACTCCTCCTCGAGCTCGACGACCTCGCCCAGCGCGCGGAACAGTCGCATCGCCTCGGCGCGCTCCTCGGGCAGGAGGGAATGCTTCTCCTCGAACAGCAGCACGCCCGCGCCGACCATGCACGGCGTGTTGGGCATGACGTACTGCAC
>CALUJT010000185.1 GCA_944321005.1 uncultured Atopobiaceae bacterium
TGGCTCCCCGGGTAGGATTCGAACCTACGACACGCTGATTAACAGTCAGCTGCGCTACCACTGCGCCACCGGGGAATTGGTGGGGTGCGTTTGCACAAGAGAAGAGTATACAGATGCCACGGAGAGATGCAAGCGAGAATTTCAAAAAGCTGGCGGGGCGCGAGGGGCCCGTCCTTCTCGCCCGTCCTTCTCGGCTTGAGGCGCCTCGGCACTCCTCACAGTGAGTTTTTGGCAGTTTTGCGCCCCTCCAGACGCCCAAAACTGCCGAAAACTCACTGTCAAAGCCGTGGCGGCCAACGCCAGCGCGCCGGGCTGACAGTTTGCCCTGAGCAGGCTGTCAACCCGGCGCGCAAAGCAGTTCAAAATGCAAGGGATAAGACCCTTTTAGTCCTCCATGTAGTCCTTAAGGCGGCCGCTCCTGCTGGGGTGGCGCAGCTTGGCGAGCGTCTTGGACTCGATCTGGCGGATGCGCTCGCGCGTGACGCCAAACTCGCGGCCCACCTCCTCGAGGGTGCGCGGGTGGCCGTCCTCGAGGCCAAAGCGGAACTTGATGACCTTGCGCTCGCGGTCGGCCAGGCCGTCGAGCACCTGGTCGAGCTGCTCGCGGAGCATGGAGTCCGACGCCGCCTCGGGGGGCGCCACGGCGCTGGAGTCCTCGATGAAGTCGCCCAGCTGGGAGTCCTCCTCCTCGCCGATGGGCGTCTCCAGGGAGACGGGCTCCTGGCTGATCTTCTGGATCTCGCGCACGCGGTCGGGGCTCATGCCCATCTCGGCGCCGATCTCCTCGGGGGTGGGGTCGCGCCCGAGGTCCTGCAGGAGCTGGCGCTGCACGCGGATGAGCTTGTTGATGGTCTCGACCATGTGCACCGGGATGCGGATGGTGCGCGCCTGGTCCGCGATGGCGCGGGTGATGGCCTGGCGGATCCACCAGGTGGCGTAGGTGGAGAACTTGAAGCCCTTGGTGTAGTCGAACTTCTCCACGGCGCGGATGAGGCCGAGGTTGCCCTCCTGGATGAGGTCGAGGAAGAGCATGCCGCGGCCCACGTAGCGCTTGGCGATGGATACGACGAGGCGCAGGTTTGCGCTGATGAGCTGCTGCTTGGCGTCGAGGCCCACCTGCTCGATGCGCATGAGGCGGCGCTGCTCGGCGCGCGTGAGCTCGAGCTCGCCGGCCTCCGCCGCCTCGAGCTTTGCCGTGGCGTCGGTCCCCGCCTCTATCTTCATGGCGAGGTTGACCTCCTCGGAGGCGGAGAGCAGGTCCACCTTGCCGATCTCCTTGAGGTACATGCGCACGGGGTCGCCGGTGAGCATGACGGTGGAGGTGTCCTGCCGGCGCGCGCGGGCGCGGCTGGAGCGCTTGGGCTTGGAGGCCTTTGCCTTGGGGACGGAGCGCAGGGCCTCCTTGACGGCCTTGGCCTCGGCGGCGCTCTCGGACTGCTCCTCCTCGTCGTCGAAGTCGTCGCCCTCGACGCCGTCGTCGTCGAAGTCGTCCTCGGCCACGTCCTCCTCGTCGACGGAGAAGTCGACGCTCGCGGTGTCGCCGCCGCTCACCTCGACCCCCTTTGCGCGCAGGGCGTCGTAGAGGTCGGAGAGCTCGTCGGAGTCCACGTCAATGTCGCGGATGGCGACCTGTATGTCGTCCTCGGTGACGCTCGAGCGGCCCTTGGCGCCGCTCACGAGGTCGGCGACCACCTTGGTCAGCTCGTCGGAGAGCTTGATCTCTTCCTTGGTCCTCTTGGTAGCAGCCACGTATCTCCCATCGACGCATGAACGTTCGAAATTGTACCCGAATCTCCGCAGTTTACGCGGATGAAGTTGTGGAGAGCTTCTTGGTGAGCTCGTTGATCCGCCTCTGGAGCGCGGTCGCCTCCTCGAAGAGCCGCTCGGAGTCGCCGTCGCCCGCGGCGGCGCCGCGCAGCGCCACGCGGATCTGCCTCACGCGCCTCCGGCAGGAGCACAGCTCGACCGTGTCCATGACGAGCCCCAGGCTCTCCCCCTCGGTAAGGCCGCCCTCCCCCATGACGCGCCCCCCGGAGAGGATGCGCGGGGCCTCGGGCACGACGGAGCTCGCCGCGGCGACGACCTCGGCGGGGCTCGACCCCTCGGGCGTGGAGAGCATCGCCCACGCCATGGCCTCGTGGCGCGCGTCCGACCACGAGACGCCGGCTATCCTGTCCTCGTAGGCGCGCACGGCGTCCGGGCGCTCGGCCAGGGCGGCGAGAAGCTCCCGCTCGGCCGCCACCTGCGTGCGCTCGTCGGCGGAGAGGGCGCGCAGGGAGGGCGCCTGGCCCGCCGAGGGGACGGGGGCGTTGCCGTACGCCTCGGCAGGAACGTAGTCGTCCGGTGCGGCGCCGTCGCCCGCATCGGACGAGGGGGACGGACCGGGCGAGAAGGACGGGCGCGCCTGAGGGGACTGCCTCCGGGGCGGTCGCTCCTCGTCGAGCTCGGGCACCCTGGCCTCGCGGATGGCGCGCTTGGTCTCCTCCACGTCCATGCCCAGTGTGTCCGCGAGCCTCGTCGCGTACTCGTCGAGAAGGACGGAGCGCTTGAGGGGCGCGAGCAGCTGCGCCATGTCCTCGAGCGCGCGGACGCGCCGCCCCGGCGCGGAGAGGTCGTGCCCCGCGAGGCGCTTCTCGAAGACGAAGTCCATGAGCGGGCGGGCGGAGTCGAGGATGGGCCTCATGGCCGCGGCACCGTGCTCCGCCAGGAACTCCATCGGGTCCTGGCCCCCCGGCAGCACCACGCACAGCAGCGCGGCGGAGGTCTTGTCGAGGTAGCGGATCGCGCGCTCGGCGGCGCGCTGCCCCGCGGCGTCCCCGTCGAAGAGGCAGACGATGCGGCTCACGCGCTGGCGCTCCACGAGCCGCACGTGGTCCAGGCGAAAGGCGGTCCCGAGCGCCGCCACCGTGTTGGTGTAGCCCGCCTCGTGCATGGCGATGACGTCGGTGTAGCCCTCGCAGACGATGGCCTCGCCCGTGGCGGCCATGGACTCCTTGGCGCGGTCGTACGCGAAGAGGTGCTTGCCTTTGTTGAAGGCGGCGGTGTCGCGCGTGTTGACGTACTTGGCCACGCCCTCGCGCTTGGCCCCCAGGATGCGCCCGCCGAAGGCGATGGTGCGCCCCATCTCGTCGTGAATGGGGAACATCACGCGCTCGTAGAAGCGGTCCGCCGGGCGGCCGGAGCGCTCGAGGGCGAGGTCGGCGGCGAGCATCTCCGCCGTGGAGAAGCCCTTCGCGCGCAGCTGCGCCACGAGAGAGCCGCGCCCGGGCGCGTAGCCCAGGCCCCAGCGCCGGCACACCTCCGAGCCAAAGCCGCGGCCCGCGAGGTAGCGCCGGGCGGCGTCAGGCCCCTCGCCGCGGCCGCGCATGAGCATGGTGTGGTAGAAGGCCTCGGCCTCCCCCAGCGCCTCCATGAGGCGGGTCTTGCGGGGGCCGCGCCGGGCGGTTCCGTCCTCGGAGAGCTCTATCCCCGCGCGGTCCGCGAGGTAGCGGATGGCGTCCGGGAAGTCCAGGTTCTCGCGGCGCTGCACGTAGGAGAAGACGTCCCCTCCGTCGCCGCAGCCGAAGCAGTGCCAGAGGCCCGTCGAGGGGTTCACCTTGAACGAGGGGGTCTTCTCGCCGTGGAAGGGGCAGCAGCCCCAGAACTCCTGGCCGCGCTGGCGCAGCTCCACGGTCTCGGCCACGAGCTGCACGAAGTCCGTGGCCTGGCGGACCCTCTCCTTGTCCTCGTCCGAGATCACGAGGCCACCTCCCCCCTCGAGCGCGCCACGAGCTCGTCTGCCGAGAAGTCCGGCACGCGCTGGAGCACGACGCCCTTCTCGCCCAGGGTCCGGCGCACCCAGTCGACGTTGGAGAGCACCGTGCGCTCGAGCTCCTCCACCGAGTCGAAGCGCCGCGGCGCGCGCAGCCACCGGACGAAGGTCACGCGGACGCCGCGGCCGTAAAGATCGCCCTCAAAGCCCAGGAGCGTTGCCTCCAGGAACTGCTCCCCCTCCTCGCCGGGCGAGAAGGACCTGGGCTTGCCCACGTTGATCGCGGCGGGGTACGCGCGTCGCTCGGACTCGCCGGGCGCCATGTCCACGTCGACGAACCCGGCGTAGACCCCCTCGGCGGGCAGGGCGAGCCCGTCGAGCACGCGCACGTTCGCCGTGGGGAAGCCGAAGCCCGTGCCCTCCCCGCGCCCGTGCTCCACCGTGCCGAAGACCCGGTGGCAGCGCCCGAGCAGGCTCGCGGCCTCCTCGACCCTGCCCTCGGAGAGGAGCCCCCGGATGCGCGTGGCGGTTATGGGGGCGCCCCCGTCTCGCATGAGGGGCACGCCCGTGACGGCAAAGCCGTCCTTCTCGCCCAGCTCGCGCAGGGCGGAGACCGTTCCGGCGCCGCCGGCCCCCAGGCGGAAGTCCTCCCCCACC
>CALUJT010000186.1 GCA_944321005.1 uncultured Atopobiaceae bacterium
CGGCCGCGGCGCCTCCCGGCGCCCGACGCGCTCCGGGAAGCCGAACGGGCGCTCGTCCACGACGCGCACGTTCCTCTCGGCACGCCTCTTGGCAAGGCGGGCGAGAAGGGCGCGCTCCGCAGGGGCGCCGCCGGCAAGCTCGGCGCGCAGCGTGAACGTGAGGTGCACGTCACCGCGCCTGCGGGCGTCTATGGAACGACGGCGTCGCCTGACGGACGCGACGTCCCTCTCGCTCACGCGCAGCTTGTGCGCGAGCGCGCGGCGGCACGCGGCGAGCTCGGTCGCGTCCGAGCCGTCGAGGGCGGAGAGGGGTATGCGAATGCCGGAGACCTCGAGCATGGGAGTCCTTTCTGATCTTCGCGCCGGGCGGTGTTCGTCGAGAGAGAGCATCTGACCAAAATGCGGCCTGTTCTGGGTCAAGCTGTGGCGGGCGCTCCTGTTAGGCGCTCGTGCGGTCCGTGCCGCCGCACGCCGCGCCCCACGCGGCGCGTCCGGCGACGAGGCCGCTCTTCCACGCCCAGGCGAGGTTGAAGCCGCCGCACGCGGCGTCCACGTCGAGCGCCTCGCCGCAGGCGAAGAGGCCCGGGAGCTCGCGCGCGGCAAGCGTGGCGGGGTCGAACTGGCTCACGAGAAGTCCTCCGCGCGTGACCTGGGCGCGCTCCGGCTCGGCAGGACCTGAGACAACGAAGCGCAGGTCACGAGCCAGCTCAAGCACGCCCGCGCCATCCGCGCCGCCGAGCGCCGCCGCAATCACGGGGTCGAGCACGCCCGTCGCGCTCCCGCCCGCCGCGGCAACGAGCCGCCTGCCCCGGTCGCGGTCCATCCCGCACATGAGGTCGAGCGCGATCACGTCCCCGGGCAGGGCGAACCGCGAGAGGTCGAAGATCGCGATGCCGGAGAGCCCGTAGGGCCTGAAGAGCGCCTCGCCCGCCTCGCGCGCGACCTCCGCGCCGCTCCGGAGCAGGCGCGCGACCACGTGCGCGCGGCGCCCGTCGAGCGCGCCCAGGTCGAGGCGGCCGTCAGCCGGCGTGCAGGCGAGCGAGCAGAGCACGGGCTCGTACGGTGCGCACGCGAGGCGGAGCGAGCGCGTGAGCCCCTCGCCGCCGCCCGCGGCGAGCACCACGGACCGCGCGACGAGCGAGTCCGCCGCCGGGCCGGAGCTGCCGCCCGCGCCCCCGTACGCCACGTGCCAGCCGTCCGCGCCCGGCGTCGCGCCCGTGACCTCGCGCGCCGGTGCCAGCACCGCGCCCGCCCGGCGCGCCCGCGCCAGCAGCGCCTCGCGTACGGAGGACGCCTGGCGGGAGAGCGGGTAGAGGCGCCCGCCCTCCTCCTCGGCCCAGGCGATGCCGCAGTCCTCGAGAAAGGCGAGCGCGTCGTCGCCAAAGCCCGGGCCGCAGACGGCGGCCACGAACGCGGGCTCGTTGTAGCGCCCCCACGCGGGCGCCGGCCCGCGCAGCGCGGCGTTCATGAGGTTGCAGCGGCCGTTGCCCGTCGCCAGGATGGTGCGCCCGCACTCCACGGCGCGCTCGAGCACCGTGACGGACGCCCCGGCCTCGGCGGCTGCGACGGCGGCGGCGAGGCCGGACGCCCCGCCGCCGATCACGGCCACGTCGCACCGCGCGGGCACGCGCACCGCCGAAGCGGCTGCGAGCGCCTCCTCGCGCGCCTGCGACCTCGAGGCTCTTCTCGGCCCGCGCGCCAAGCTACGCGTCCTGCCCGCGCAGCGCGTCCACGAACTCGGCCGTGCGCACGACGGTGTCCACGGCCTCGGAGAGCGTGCCTGCGGGGAGCTCGTCCTCGAAGGTGCCCGCGTCGCAGGCGGCGGCGATCTTGGGGTCGATGGGCAGCTGGCCCAGCGCCTCGATCTCGAAGGCCTGTGCGGTCTCCTCGAGGCGGCTCGGCCCGAAG
Organism: uncultured Atopobiaceae bacterium; assembly: GCA_944321005.1. Lineage (GTDB taxonomy): Bacteria > Actinomycetota > Coriobacteriia > Coriobacteriales > Atopobiaceae > Thermophilibacter. The sequence continues at coordinate 1,909 of CALUJT010000186.1, forward strand.
GGGTAGATCTTCTCGCCGCACTGCGGGCACTCGACGTAGGCCATGTTCTCAACGATGCCGAGAACGGGCACCTTCATCATGTTGGCCATGTTCACGGCCTTGCCCACGACCATCTGCACGAGGTCCTGCGGGGAGCTCACGATCACGATGCCGTCCACCGGCAGCGACTGGAAGACGGTGAGGGGCACGTCGCCGGTTCCCGGGGGCATGTCCACGAGCAGGTAGTCGAGCTCGCCCCAGGCGCAGTCCTCCCAGAACTGCTTGATGGCGCCGGCCACCACGGGGCCGCGCCAGATCACGGGGTCGGTCTCGTTCTCTAGGACGAGGTTGGCGCTCATGACGCGTATGCCGCCCTTGGTGAGCACGGGGACGATGAGCTCGTCCACGCCGCGGGCGCGCGCCCCGGCGAGGCCCATCATGCGGGGGATGGAGGGGCCGGTGACGTCCGCGTCCAGGATGCCGACCTTGGCGCCGCGGCGCGCGAGCTCCACCGCCAGCGTGCCGCAGACGAGCGACTTGCCCACGCCACCCTTGCCCGAGACCACGCCTATGACGTGGCGGACGTTGGAGTAGTCGTTCTGGGGGAAGCGCTCCGGGCCCTGGGGCTGCCTGCTCCCGTGCAGCACCTCGTCGACCTCCTGGCGGAGCCTCTCCTGCTCGTTCTGTTCCATGCTGTTCCTCTCTCCTGCGCCGTACGTCGGCGCCTGTGCGCAACGTCTCGATTCTACCCAAGCTCGGCCGCGGCTATGGCCCATACTGTTGTAAACGGCGCGTCGAGCGCCGCAACGAGAAGGGAGCACCGCCATGATCTTCACGTCGCTTGCCAACGCCGCCGCCAACGACCTCTCCACCGAGCGCTACCAGAGGGCCCTCGAGTTCCTGGCCCGTCCCGACCTCGCCGACCTCGAGCCCGGCCGCCACGACATCATGGGCGACGAGGTCTTTGCCAACGTGCAGGAGATCACCACCGTCCGCCCGGACGAGAAGAACTACGAGGCGCACCGTCGCTACGCAGACATCCACTTCGTCATCAGCGGCACGGAGCTTCTGGGCGTGGCTCCCGTTGCCGAGTGCGCGCCGGTGGGGGAGTTCTCCGAGGCCGACGACTTTGGCCTCTACACGCCCGGCGACCGCGAGGGCTGGGTGACGCTGCGCGAGGGCGACCTCGTGGTCACGCCCCCGTGCGACGCGCACAAGCCCGGCTGCTGCCCGGGCGAGCCCGCCCCGCTCAAGAAGATCTGCGTGAAGGTGCTTGTTGGCTAGCGTCTCCGGCGCCGCCCCCGGCGCCCCCGGCGCGGACTGGGGCCAGGGCTGCGGCGCCAACTGCTTCACGCTGGACGAGGACGGCTTCACCTGCAGCAGGGTGCTCGACGCGCCGGAGGTCTGGCGCGTCGACCTCCTCATGCACGACACCTTCCTGCCCTCCGTCAACGCCTTCGTGGTGATGGACGGCGGGGAGACGCTCGTGGTGGACGCCGGGACGCCCGACCCCATGAACGACACGCGCCTCATGCGGGCGCTCCTGGGGCTGGGGGTGGACCCCGAGGCCGCCACGCTCTTCTGCACGCACGCCCACATCGACCACACGGGCCTCGCGCGCGAGCTCTCCGAGGCAGGCGCCCGCGTGGTCATCCCCGAGGGCGTGCTCGGCGACATGCGCCGCTTCGCCGTTCCCGCGTGGCGTGACCAGATGGTCGAGCGCATGCGCGCGGAGGGCGCGAGCGAGGAGGAGTCCGTCGAGCTCGCGGACGTGATCTGGGACCACGTGGTCAACTTCGAGACCGAGAAGATCGCGTTCTCGACGGTCCGCCCGGGAGACGAGCTGCGCTGCGGGCGCTGGCGCTTCGAGGTGGTGAGCGCGCCGGGTCACACCACGGGCCAGTGCGTGCTCTGGGAGCCGGAGACGCGCACGGCGTTTCTGGGGGACGCCGTGCTCTTCCTGTGCTCCACCTGCATCGGCTTCTGGGGCGAGGGGGAGGACCCCATCGGCGAGCAGCTGGGGACCCTACGCGCCCTTGCCGAGAGGGGGATCGAGCACGCGTTCATGGGCCACGGCCTGCAGGAGGGCGACGTGAGCGAGCGCTGCCTCGCCAACGTCGGCCACCACGAGCGCAGGAGCGCCCGCGCGATGGCGTCGATAGCGGAGCGCCCGGGTCAGACGGGCTTCGAGCTGGTGCCCGCCATGGGCTGGCGCGCGCCCTTCGACCGCTGGGCGGAGACCCCGGCCATGACGCGGTGGTTCCTCGTGTCCGAGAGCATCGCGCACCTGGACCACCTCGTCGCCGCCGGAGCGGTGCGCCGCGAGCGTGGCGAGGACGGCGTGAGCAGGTACTGGCCCGCCGGCGCGTAGCCGCGGGGCCGCGCCCGTCCTTCTCGCCGCGCGGGTACGTTCCTTTGCACTAAGAGGCGCCCCGCTCCTCTCGGCAGACCGAGAGGAGCGGGGCGCCTCTCATGTGTCCCGTGCGTCCGGGGCGGCTCCT
>CALUJT010000187.1 GCA_944321005.1 uncultured Atopobiaceae bacterium
CCGATGGTACTGCGGAGTCAGTCCGTGGGAGAGCAGGACGTCGCTGACCAACAAGGGGCATTTTTCTGTCTTGAGGCCCTGTGCCTCCCCTTTTTGCTTTAGGGTCCCGGCGCAATGCGCCGGGGCCCTTTCTTTCATTAATCTCCCTTCCTATTTGCATACTCGTATCTTACAAGAAGCAGACAAAACAAAACTTGAAGAAAACTTATCATACACTTGAACTCTCATTACAATCGACTATCTTTGTCACTATGTCGCAGTCGTTCACGCATGGAGGGTTCAATGTCTGATTCCGATGTCTCGCAGGTTGTGAATACGAAAACAGCGGGTGCAGCTGATTCGCCGTCCTTCTCGGCTCGTATTGTTGGCCCCGCGTCGCTTCACCTCAATGATGGGGAGTGCCTCATGCTCGCAATCTGCGCCGAGCCAGGCCTCTGCCAGGGTGCCCTGCTATCCTCTCTGATTGACGACGTCGCGCGTCGTGGTGCCAGAGCGCTTCGCTATGATCTGCGTGACAAGACTCCGGACGCAGCGTCTGCCCTTATGGTCAAGGCTGCGCGCCATGCATCCCGACTTCGCAGCGTCTCGCTCGTCTGCTTTGACAATGTTCCGGCTTCTGACGAGGCGTGCGTTCGGCGCCAGGCGCGTGCCCTCGGCAGGCTCAGGGAGGCTGGAGTTTCCGTTGCGTTTTCCATTCTTCCCGAGGGCAGCCAGCTGCTCGAGGCTCTTCCCGAGTGTCGCGTCCTTCGCTCTCGCGACCTTCTTGTTGGCCCCGTGCTCGCGGCGCGGTGGGGAGACGGCGGATATTGGCTTAGGGAGCTCTCATGGGGCATCCCCTCTCTTGTTGAGGCCCTTCTTTCGGAGAGCGGTGATGTCCCCGAGAAGGCAGTTGTTCCCCGCTCCTATTACGACTCTCTTTCCGAGCTTGTCTCCCGCTCTCTTCGTCTCTCGCTCTCGGACGAGGAGCTCCGCCTGCGCCTTGCCGCGTATCTCCTGGGCGGGGGGCCATCTGCCGACCTGCTCCGTGTGGTGGGACCGGAGGCACGCGAGCTCTTCGACGACCTTCGTGCCAACGTTCCTCTTGTTGAGTTGACTCCCTCCCTTGACGAGTTTCGTGTCCTCACCGGGATGAGTGAGGACTCGCTCGTTGCCTGCCTTGCCGCTCTCGGGACGGCATGCTCGGTGTTTCCCGATGTCTGCCCTGCGTGTGTCGAGGTTCTTCTCGCGAGGGGCGAGGTCGAAAGGGCAGCACGGCTCCTTTCGCTTCCTCGTGTGGAGGGCGCGTATCCCTCGGCGCTGCTCCATGCGACGGACCTGCTCGACGCGGGTCACACTGCCGTCCTGGCAGAGGCGCTTGATCACACCCCCTCGGCAGACGCCCTTGCGCCCGGCTACAGATACGCGCTGCGCGCGGCCCTGGGAGCCCTGGGGGAGAAACGTGTCGGGGCGGGGCCGAGCCGCCCCGGTGATGTCGCGAGGGCGGAGGGGGCGTCGCGGGATCTTCTTCTCTTTGTGGAGTCAAGGGGCTTTCTGCGTGCCGACCCGCAGGTCGTTGGGTTCTCTGATTCTGGCTGGAGCGAGCTCGGACGGCGTCTATTGGCCCATTGCGAGGCGTGCGAGCTCATGGCGCGGGGCAAGCTGTCCGCCGCGATGCGTGTCCTGGTGGCCAACCCTCCCGGGGCCGCCGCGGGCTCGGTCTCGACTGCCCTTCTCTGCCTTGACTTCGAGCTCGCGCGGCTCTTGCTGGGAGACGCGCCGGGCGGCTCTCCGGACGAGACGGAGGCGGCGTCCAGGCTTCTGTCCTCAGGGGAGGTCTCTGGCCTGCGGGGCTATGTCGAGTGCCTCGAGCTCGTGAGAGGGGTGCTCGTTGGCGCGCCGGGCGCGTCGGGGGAGGCGGCGAGCCTCATCTCTCGCTCCGAGCGAAGAAGGGACACTCTCGTCCAGGCAGTCTCGCTCCTTGCCGGCTGCGTGATCGACCTGCGCGCGGGGGCCTGCGCCCGCGCGGGCGTGAGGGCAACGCTGTCGGTGGCAATCGCCCGGAGCGCGGGACTCGACTATCTCGGGCGCATAGCGTCTCTGCTCTGCGCAATCTCCCGATACCTGCTGGGCGAGGCGCCCCTCCGCCCCGAGGGCGAGGGTCGGGGCGATGACTTGGACGAGGTCTGCGCGCTGGCGTACGAGGCGATGGATTCCGAGAGCGCGGCGACCGAGCGAGGGGAGGAGGTCCCCCGCGAGGCGCTCTGGCTCCTGCTCGTCCTGGAGGAGGGACTGGGAGTGCTTTCGCAGCGGCTTCGCGAGCTGACGCCCGCGAGGTGGGCGCGGGCCATGGCGCTCATGCGGGGAAACTGGGAGAGGCGCCTCGCCTGGGAGGGCGAGGGCACGTCCCCTCTCGTTGGCGCGGCCCCGTGTGGGGGCGAGGCATTGGGCGCGCCCCCGATCGAGGTGAGGCTGCTGGGGGAGTTCGAGCTGCTCGTGGGCGGCACCCCGGTTCTCGACGGTAGGCTCGAGCACAGGAACGCAAAGCCGATGCTCGAGTACCTGGTTCTTCGACGCGGGGCCTCGGCGAAGCGCTACCAACTCGTCGAGCAGATCTGGCCGGAGTGCGACTACGCCACGGGGTTTGGCAGGATCTATCAGGCGACAAGCGTGATTCGCTCGGCCATTGGGGAGGTGCGGCCGGGGCTCGACCCCTTCTTGATCGGACGCTCCACCAAGGCGGTCACGCTGGACAGGACGCTCGTGCGCTGTGACGTGGACGAGTTCAGGACCTGCGCCCGCGAGGCGGCGGACGGGACGGACGACGAGCGCGTCCTCGATATGGCGCGCAGGTCGGAGGGCCTCTACGGGGGCGACCTCTACATGCCGAGCGTGGATGCCACGGGGTTTGTCGCCTCGACGCGCGAGGAGCTCCGCCGCCTGTACGTTGACGCGATGGTGGCGGGCGCGGACGCGGCGCTGAGGCTCGGCAGGGGGCGCACCGCCGTGCGCCTGGCGACAAACGCGCTCGAGACGGACGGCATGAGGGAGGACGCGGTCACCTCCCTCGTCAGGGCGCTCAAGGCGAGCGGGCGCAACGCCGAGGCAGACCAGCAGTATCGCGCCTACGCGGCGAGGCTGATGCAGGCTGCCAACAGGCCTCCGTCCAAGCAGCTCAGACGTGTCGTCGGGGAGGGCAAGGTGCGTCGTGGGACGCCGGCCGTGACGGAGGTGGTGACGGCGTAGGGTGGGCTTGGGTGCGCTTTTGGTGAGAGCCGACAACTGATGGGTTCTGGCCCGAGGGTAGCGAGTAAAGTGGTGGACGTGAGTGTGTCAAGGGGGCGGAAGCCCTCGGATCAAGGGAGTCACATGCCTAACTTTCTCTCCAAGCTGCTCTCTCTGGGCTCTGATCGCGAGCTCAAGGAGTTCGAGCGGCTCGTGGCAAAGGTGAACGAGCTCGAGCCCAGTTTCGAGGCCATGAGCGAGGAGGAGCTTCGCGGCTGCACAGAAAAGTTCCGCGAGCGCTACAACCAGGGCGAGACCCTTGACGACCTCCTTCCCGAGGCCTTTGCCGCGGTGCGCGAGGCGTCGAAGCGCACGATTGGGCTGAGGCACTTCGACGTCCAGCTCATCGGCGGCATGGCGCTGCACCGCGGGACCATCGCCGAGATGAAGACGGGCGAGGGCAAGACCCTCGTCGCCACGCTCGCGGCGTACCTCAACGCCATCCCGGGCAAGGGCGTCCATGTGGTCACCGTCAACGACTACCTCGCAAAGCGAGACAGCGAGTGGATGGGGCGGGTCTACAAGTACCTCGGCATGACCGTTGGCCTCATCCAAAACGGCATGAGGCTCAACCTCAAGAAGCCTGCGTACCAGGCGGACATCACCTACGGCACGAACTCCGAGTTCGGCTTCGACTACCTGAGGGACAACATGGTTACGCGCGCCGCCATGCGCGTGCAGCGCGGGCACCACTACGCCATCGTGGACGAGGCCGACTCCATCCTCATCGACGAGGCCCGTACGCCGCTCATCATCTCCGGCGCGGGCACCAAGTCCGCCGCCACGTACAAGGACTTCGCACGCGCCGTTCGCGGTCTCGCCCCCGAGGTCGACTACGAGATGGACGAGGCCAAGCGCACCATCGCGACTACCGACGAGGGCCTCAAGAAGGTGGAGCGCGCGCTCGGCATCGAGGACATCTACGCCGACGTCTCCGGCCAGCTGGTCAACCACCTGCAGCAGGCGCTCAAGGCGGAGTACATGTTCCACCGCGACCAGCAGTACGTGGTCATCGACGGCGAGGTCAAGATCGTTGACGAGTTCACGGGCCGCATCATGGAGGGCAGGCGCTACTCCGAGGGCCTGCACCAGGCGATCGAGGCCAAG
>CALUJT010000188.1 GCA_944321005.1 uncultured Atopobiaceae bacterium
AAGTCATGGGTGCCGTCGTAGCCTGTGGTCATGCCGTTGGCCCGGTCCCAGGCAACGGCCTCGGTGTAGAACTGCCCGGGCGCCACGTCATCAAACGGCTCGGCCGAGACGATCGGCTCCCCGGCGATTCGCCACAGGACGGTGATTGCCTCCGCACGCGTGACCGTGTTGGAGCCGCCGAAGGTCCCGTCGCTATAGCCCGTCATGAGGCCATGCTCCACCACGTAGCCGAGATACTCGTCCGTGGCGTACCACTCGCTCCCCGTCACGTCGGAGAAGCCCATGTAGGCGAAGGCGGCGACCGGAGACAGCGCGGAGACGGCGAGCGTCAGGGCAAACGCGGCGGCAGCCAGACACCTCGGGGCGTTTCCGCTTGTCGGGGCAAGGTTCTTTCTTGTCATGGTAGATCCCCTCTCACAACTGGCTCGGCGCTTGCGAGTAGAGCCAATCTGGCGCCTCAGAAAGGATCTGCGGACGGTTCGCCTGGCCGCCCCTCGCAAGCAAAGCTGCCCTGCCGGCGACATTGGCCTACTTTTCAGGCAGCTTCAAGCCCAAGCATACAAAAGCCCCGACGATATTCTTTGCGCAACTTTGTGGGCGGGACGCGCTTTTCGGGGGCGAGGCGTGGTGGCTTGTTCGGAACGCACTCATCAAGCTGACGAATAGGAAAAATAGGAAAGAAAGGAAAACCACGGCGCGCGGTAACGAACTTGACAGTTTGACCTGAGCAAACTGTCAAGTTCAGCCCAGGGCGGAGCGGGCGGAGACGAGGGCCTGGATGACCCCCTCGAGGGCGGCCGTGCTGGAGCCGCCGTAGGACATGTTGGAGACGGCGGCCACGAGGTAGGTTGACCCGTCGATCTGCACGATCCCGGCGTCGGTGGTGGAGTTGTACTGGGGGTCGCCGCCGTACCAGCCGGCCTTGTTGTAGACCGTGGCCTCCACGCCGGCAGACGCGAGCGCGTCGCGGATGAACGAGACGCTCGTGTTGGCGTAGAGCCCGGAGAGCCAGGCCGCGGTCTCGGTGCCGCTGCCGAGGTAGTCCCACACATACGCCCACGCCGTCGTCATGATGCGCGCGCTCACGTGCGGGAAGTAGCCCACGCGCGGCAGCGTCCCCGCGCCGAAGGTCCGGTCCAGCCAGTCGTAGTAGCCCAGGCCGTCGTAGTTCATGTGCAGGATGCGGAAGGCGTCGTTGTCCGAGTCGCGGACGGTGGCCTCGGCCAGGGTCTGGAACGAGTACTGCGCGCCCACGTGGCCGTACGTCCCCCCGAAGAAGGGGTCGTACTCGGAGACGGTGCACGTGCTCGCCAGGGAGATCTGCCCGGTCTCGACCAGCTCGCGGCAGAGGTAGGCAACGTACGGGCCCTTGAAGGAGCTCGCGCCGTACACGGAGGTGTCCGTGCTGTATGCGATGCCCGTGCCCGTGTTGCAGCTCAGGATGATGACGCTCACGCTGCCCAGGCGCTGCGCGCTCTGGATGGCGGACTCGATGGCGGCGCGGGACTCGGCGGGGAGCTCCGGGGCCGCCGCCTGCGCGAGGGAGAACGTGGTGAGCTCGCCGGCGGTGGGGATGGCGCTGAAGTCCAGCGTGGAGAGGTCGAGCGTCTCCCGCAGGGGGACGGGCTCGGGCTCCGGCTCCGGCTCGGGCTCCTCGACGGGCGCGGTGTCAACCTCCGCCGCGGGCTCCTCGGGCTCGGGGTCCGGCGCGGGAGCGTCCTCGATGACCTGCTCCTCCGGTGCCGCGGGCTCGTCCTCGACGGCAGGGGCGGAGGGCCCGGCCGCCGTCTCGCAGCCCAAAGCGAGCAGCGCCGCAAGGGCGGCGGGCAGAAGGAGCGTCGCCCCGATGCGCTTTCGTGTGACGCGTGCAGCCATGGTCTCCCCTCAACCGGCGTTTCACGGTCCCATGATACGCTGCGCCAGACGCCCTCAGCGACCTGAAACGCACAATTAGCGCGGGACGCCGCGAGCCCGCAGACAGGTCCCCGGCCACCCGGCGGCCGCCCCCCACACACGGCGCGGGGCGAGAAGAACCTCGCAGTTCTTCTCGCCCCTATGGTCAAAAGGCGCTGTCAACCTTCTGACGTCGCGTTGTGCGCCCCGGCTACTCGGAGTCGGAGATGCGCATGAGGATCGCCGCGAGCTCCGCGCGGCTGCAGGTGCCCTGCGGGTCGAGCAGGTGGACGCCCTCCTCGGGGTTCTCCCCGGTGATGATGCCCTCGGAGACCGCCCAGCGCATGGCGTCCTCGGCAAAGTCGGAGACCTCGTCGGCGTCCGGGTAGGAGGAGAGGTCCCCCTCCACCTGGGGCGAGCCGAAGCTGCGCCAGAGCACCGTGGCCGCCTGCTCGCGCGTGAGGTTGTCCGCGGGCCCGAAGTCGCCGGTGGCGTAGCCGGTGAAGGCGCCGTCCTCGAGCGCCCAGGCGACGGCCTCGCCGTAGAACGAGTCGGCCGAGCAGTCCGCCGGGAGGCCGGAGGTGCTGGTCTTGGGGCTGCCCGCAAGGCGCCAGAGCACGGTTGCCATCTGGGCGCGGGAGATCGCGTCGTCGGGGCCGAAGTCGCCGGTGGCGTAGCCCGTCATGACGTCGTTCTCGGCCGCCCAGTCAACGGCGGCGTGGTACCAGTCGTCCTGGTCCACGTCCGGGTAGGCGTGCGTGGGGCAGTGCTCGCCGCCGTCGCAGACGAAGGTGGCGGAGACGCTCACCGCGGAGTCGGGCATGACAAAGGTGTACTGGCCGTCCTTCTCGCCGGGCGTCACCTCGACCTCGTTGCCGCTGGCGTCCTTCACGGTGACGGAGCTCACCTTCTGGCCCTCGTTGGGCGTGAGGGTGATGGTGACCGTGTCGCCGGCGTCCGCGCGCGACGCGGAGACCTTAATCGAGCCGCCCGTGGCGGACTGGACCCTCACGGGCTCTCCGGTCTGCGCGGGTGGGTTGGGGTCGGGGTCGGGCTCTGGGTCGGACGGCTTGCCGGTGGTGGCGCTGCCGCTCTCGTCCAGAGAGACCTGGGCGCCCGCGAGGCTGGAGTTGATCTTGTCCACGATGGCCTGGGTGTCGGCGGCATCGATCTTGGGGTCGCTGTTCTCCGCCACGCGACTCATGGTCGCGGAGTCGACGTAGACGAGCGGCGCCGTCTGGCTCTTGGTGGTGACGCCCTCCAGGGAGACCGAGGGGACCGAGGTGACGCCGGAGCCCATGCCGTACTCCACGCTGGCGTAGGCGCCCTCGTCCGGGTTGAGGACGGTGTCCTTGATGGCGACCTGGGAGCCGTTCACGCAGACGGCGGTGTAGCGCCCGCCGTTGACGGTGCAGCCCTCGACGGTGCCGCCGGTGGTGCAGTAGAACTGGATGCCGTGCTTGACCAGCCCCGCCGTGTTGACGGTGAGGTCCTTTACGGTGACGTTGGCGTTGGTGACGTTGACCAGCGCGCCGCTTGCCACCTCGGCCGTGCACGTGAGCGCGTGGCCGTTGCCGTCCAGCGTGACGCCGGCGGGCAGGTCCACGGGCGCAGCCAGCTCCACGTTGCTGGTGAGCGTGATGGTCTGGCCCTCGGACGCCGCGGCGATGGCCGCCTCCAGCGTGTCGTAGGAGTGGCCGTCGATGGTGGCGACGCCGGTGGTGGTGCCGGCGTCGCCCTCGGGGTTGGTCTCGCTGCCCTCGCCGGGGGCGTCCTCGGTGCCGGAGCCCGTTCCGGGCTGCTCGGTGGACGAGGCCGTAACGGGCTGGCTGTCGTCCGCGAGCGCAGTCAGCGGGGCCGAGAGGACCGGCGAGGCCACGAGCGCCGCCGCAAGCAGCGCCGCCGTCCTTCTCCGCACCCAGCCGCAGTTGTCTTGAGTCATGCTTCCGCCTTTCTCCGTAAGTACGGGGTTAGGGACACGGCAAGGCTACAGGGGAGCCGCGCGCCGTGGCTGAAAGGCAGCCGAATCCAGATGCCGCCGACAACGCTTGAGGCACATGGAGGAAGCTGAGCGCGGGGCAAGGGACGGGGCAGGCGAGGACGGGCGAGAGCGCGAGGGTATGCGCACCCGGCGTGAGGGTATGTACGATCTTCGATTCGCACGCTCTTCTCGTCAACGCTCTGACCTGCGGAGATGCGGCGACGCACTGACGGCGCGGTGTACATACCCTCAGGGGTGGTGCGCATACCCTGAGGGAGCGGGAACGCCAAAGGAACGACCCCGCGGCGAGAAGAACCGCGGAGTCGCGTGGGGGGCTTACTTCGAGGGGTCCGAGGCTTGATCCGGATCGTCGTCCGGAGCTTGGTCCGGGGCGTCGTCGGCATCGTCGGGCGCAGGGCCGTCGGAGTCGGGCGCGGGGCCGTCGGGGTCGTCGTCCGGAGCGGCCACGGCGGGACC